>NZ_JBSFDW010000032.1:0-108848 GCF_053594115.1 Streptomyces sp. NPDC001970
GACCCCACCCGGTCCCACCCCGAAGACATCATTGAGCACGAACGCCGCCCGCTCGGCCGGAGACAGAGAATCCACCGCACTCAGCAGAACCTCACCGAACTCCGCCTCCATCGCCTTGTGATGCTCCGCCTCCGTCTCACCCGCCTCCATCGCCTTGTGATGCTCCGCCTCCGTCTCACCCGCCTCTTCCGCGACCGCACGGGCCTCCCCCCGGCCGGGCAGGGCCAGCCGGGCCAGACAGATGCCGCCGGCGACCTTCGCAAGCCAGGAACGGGGCGCCGCGATCTGCGCCCGCACCGGCTCGGACAGCTCGTACCACCGCCGGTAGGTCTCATCAATGACGCCCTCGGCCTCACTGCTGCTGCCCAGCAGCCAGCAGGCGACATCCAGCAGATGCCGCCGCTCATCGAGCAGCTCCGCGATCGGTACCCCGTCATCGGTCTGTTCCATACGGCATCCTCCCTCTGGCACGGCACCACACAACGCAGCCGCCCCGCAGTCATCCAGATGACCGGTCTGTGCAGGACGGTTGGCGGCGTTACTCTTCGACAGTGCGGGGGCATGTGTCGCAACGCTCCATCCAGTGTTCGAAGACGCCATAAACGTTCCCCGTTTACAGCTTCCGAATGCTGGAGCGGGTACGGCGGCAGTCCTCTCCGCACGGTGTCGGCATCACCAAGTGGCCATGACCGCAGCCGGGTTTCGGCTACGTATCCGGCCGTAGGGCCGGCTGACCACGTTCCCCCTGGGCGGGTTCCAGCCCACTGGTTCGACGGGTGAGGATGGGGTCCAACAAGCCCCGGCGCTGTCCGGGGCCGGCCCGGACAGCGGCCTTCCCGCAAGAGTTGGAACGATATGACGCACCGGCAACGACCACGCCGGCCGGCAGGCCGCAGCACCGCGAAGAAAACAAGCTCCTGGCAAGCCAGTGGTCATCGACCGAGAGCGTGGAAGAGAGGGCATCCATGTCGTTTGCCGGTGCGCGGAACGACGGTTGCGGCGTGTATGTTCCCGGCGCGGTGCCTCTACTCGGACTCTTCTGCCTGGCAGCAGCATCCGACAACGCGGGATCTCGCGCACGGTATCCTCCTTTCCTGTCGGCTCAACAGCTAGACCCGACAGGCGCAGATGTTGTGACATCGCCTTCCGGGTATCGCCGGGCCAGCCGAGGCCGGGGAGGAGTCCGGACCATCCCGCCCTGACAGGTCCCCGCCAGACAGCGCATCAGTGAAGTCGCCTGACCGTGCCATGGGGTAGATTCAGCAGTCCCGCTCCAGGCGGGACCGATCACAATCCGTCCCTGCTCCTCGGCCCCGTCGTGTTGGCAGCTGGCGAGGCGTCGGACGGCATTGCCACTCGACGTGCGCTCGGGCTGGGACCAGGCGCGGAAGACGGCGGCTTGTGCGTGCCTGTTGCCCGCAGGATCGGCCAAGTCCCCCATCGTCACGTCTTTGGTCCAGAACCCTCACCGCTCCTGGTTCTGCGCAGCGCGTGAGAGCCGTCAGCGAAGCCGCGTTCGCGTACAGGCCGACGTCCACTGCGGCGGGCACAAGTGTCCGCCGGGGAAGGTCAAGTGACTTCCCAGCGGCAGTTCCGCGAGGACGGCGCTTCCCGCCGCGGGAACAGTACCGGCTGAGCTACCGGCCGCTGCCCTGACCAGCGCCGAGGCACCGCCGCATAGGACGGCAGCGGACCGGCCGCCGCGGCGCCCTTTCGATGAGGTCTTCCTTCCATCGCGTTCGGCGCATACGCAGACGCTGCGCCCGATGCGCGGCTGTCACAGCTCCCTCAGCTGTTCGGTCAATTCGTGTGGGGCTTGCGAGATGTCCGAACAAACCCCGCCGAGAGGAAGGGAGCAAGCATGTCAAGGGCCCGGGACCACCGATGCATCCGTGCGGTACCTGCTCACGGGCGGCCGGGCAGGCCCGGCGTCCGCATCTCTCGATCCCAGGCGTCGGCCACAGCCGCCCGAAGACTGCCGCCTCCATGTGCCGTCCGGCGGCGCGGGTACCGGCTCCCGCGGAGCGGCCCGTGTTGATGCGATGTCCCACAGCTCGCTTGCGGCACCGACCGCGGCGCCGTTCGCAGTCGGGTACGGCCAGGCTCCGCGGTTTCCCCCTGCCGATCCGCACACACTCCGGTTTCGCACGACTTCCGGCTTGAGCCGAAGAAGGACGCACAATGCCCCGAGACCCTGACAAGCACCCCGATCCTGCCACCGCCAGTGTGTCTCTGGCAGCCGAGGCTGCCCTCCTCGAGGCTCGTATGCGCATGCTTCACGAGGCACTCGACACTGTCAACGCGTGCATCAAGGCGGTCTCCGACACCCTGTACCAACTGCACCGCTCGGCATCCGCCGCCAACGCCGCGGACCATGAGGACCACGGCGGGTCGTCCGGCCGGGACGACCCCTCCCTCCCCCACACGACGCATGCCGAGAGTGGTTGAAACACTCGCTGCCGTGTCGGCCCTGACGGGACCGCGCCCCGCCCTCTGCGGGTGACGCGGCTCGGCGCTGCGCGACCGGTGGGCGGTGTCAGCCGCCCACCGGTCGGGGCTTCAGTGCACCGGGCAGGGGCCGCCGCGGCACGCCTGGTCGGGAGGCAGCGGGCATCCCTCTCGTTCGCCCCTGGTGTTCGCGTCAGCAGGTCGCTCATACCCGTTGCGTTTCCCTCGGACGGTGGCAACAATTGGAGATACACTTTGTTGTCTCACCACATCCACCGACGTGTCCTCCATGTGCTCGGCAGATCGGGCGTTCTCCCGGCTCCCCGGCGACAGCACCGTGTTCCGGGTTCCATCATTCAGTGCACCCGGTCTCTTCGGCACACATGTGATCCGCCTGCTTCATCTGTATTCCGGAGTGCGCTACTGCATATGATGTCCCGGGGTACCCATCCCGGCGCCCGGGCCGAGCGGCACAGGTGAGCCGACAGGGGACGCAAGAAGAAGGGTTGAGGATGAGAGGAACACATGGTCTCTGTAACCCGCGCGGCGCATAACATTGAGATCACCGCTGAAAGTCTCCAGGAGGACCTGGCCCGCCTGGAGGTCCAGAAGCTGGCGCTGGAGAGGGAACTGGCTGCAGTCGTAGCCCATCTCGGTTCCGTCCAGCGGGCCCTCAGTGCCCTCGAGGTCCTGATGCTCAACACAGCCGGCGCGGCCGCGGCGGACACCCCCCGTGCTGCGGCTGCAGGACCGGACCAGGCACCGGCGCCCGCGCAACTGCAGCCGGACATGTCCTCCTCCGCGTCCGCAGACGTCGCGTCGAAGACCAAACCACAGGTTCAGCGGCCCGAGAGCCGGCAGGACACCAAGAAGCCTGCTGCCTCCGGAGCCTCCACCGACGCTGACCGGCAGAGGGAGTACGGCAAGCTCACCGAGCAGATCCTGAAGTACTTCGCCGCGGTCGGCGATGCGGATGTGCGTGCCCGCGATGTGGCCGCATCTCTCGGCCGCGACACCGACAGTGGGAGCATCAACGCGGTCCGGAGCACGCTCGATCGTCTGGTCAGCACTTCTCGTATCCGCCGAACCGGCCGGGGCCTCTACCGCGCCCAGCGCTCCTAGCCTCCCTCGGGTTCGTCCTGCCCTAGCAGCGGGAAAGCGACCCTTATCTCTGGCCGAATACGCATGCGCCGCACAGCGTCGGCGATGCCCCTTGTGAACACGCTGTCCCCCGGCAGGCACGATCGAGCTGGACTCCCACGAGCATGATCGCCCTCGGTGCCGCAATGCGCCGCCGAGCGGCCGTGCTGTGATTACCCTGGCCTTCTTCGGCTCATGGCACTCCCCCCATCAGCAGCCAGACGGCCACGGCAGGCATCGCCCCCGGCCAGATCTCGGCGCCGCCGTACGTCGGCCTGGTCGGACCTGACGTGTGGTGGGTGGAACCACGCCGCGAGGAGGGCGACCGCTCAGCCCTCATATGCAGACGCGCGGACGGTGTGATGGAGTCCCTGCTGCCTGCACCGTGGGATGTGCCCAGCCGTGTCATCGAGAGGTGGCCGCCCCTGGGCCGCCGCCCGGAACCTCACAGAGCGGCTGGGAGCCGTCTTCGCTGGATCCGACGCTCGTTCGCCGGGCATGTGCGGAGCGAGTCGGGCCGGCGGACGTCCGTGCGCCGCCGCGCAGGTTCTGGCCAGAGCAGCCGATGCCCCGCAACGCTGTGAAACACTCCAGCCGCCTCAAGCAAGGGGCGAGGCGCTCCGTGCCGGGCTCCGGGCGCCACTGGCGGGGGATCCGGTGGCGCCCAGAACACTCCACCTGCTCGGCTCTAGGCAAGCAGGTGTCAACGCGTTTCGGATGCCTTCACGGGGGATCGTGTCGTACAGCGTCCGAAACGCTGTGAGTCAGCCTATCAAAGCTTTTCTCCACCTCGCACACGCCCACAGCCTCCGGTGAGCATGGTGTCAAAACAGTGTTGTCTCTTCCGCTGACCGCGGTGTGCTTCCCCCGACCGTCGGCCTGCTGCCTGCCGTAACTCGATCTCCGTATGCCGCGAAACCGAAAGAAACGGGCGCCAGTTGCTTGAGTGTGATCGCCCGGCTCCCACAGGTCGGGCAGGCATTGTCATGACAAGCATCACCATGTCTTGAGTGGTCACTGTTCTTGGTACAGCATCTGGGAGGTGTGAACGCCACCCCCGTGCCCGTGGCTCTCCCCTACCCCGCCGAAGACCCTGCGTCGCCGCTCTCCCTCGGCACTCACACGATCGCCGTCCGGCACGGATCGTCGCTCATCGAGCATCGATACCACGTCGCCGGCACCGGCCCGGTGTGCATTGCCCACTCGGGTGGACCCGGCACCAGCTGGGAATATCTGCGCATGCCTCTGCTCGAACGCAGTCTGACCATGGTCTATGCCGAGCCAGTCGGCACTGGCGCATCCGGCCTCCTGGCCGATCCTCGCGAATACACCTTGGCCACCTACACCCATTTCCTGCACGCTGTGATCGAGCCCCTCGCGCTGCCGGACACCGTGCTGCTCGGCCACTCGCACGGAGGGTTCAAGGATGACTTCATCTACGGTCCGCATTGGGCACGGATGATCCACCAGGGGTGGAGCGCCCGGAGGAATTCAGCGCCACGGTGACCGGGTTCCTCGCGCAGAGGCGGGAGGACACCCAGTGAGCTCGGAGGGGAGCCGCCGACCTCAGGGTCGCCGTCGCTGAACCGGGGCGGCGGTAACCGCGGCTGGGCACAGCCGCCCGGTGGAGCTTGCTTGCCGGCCTCGGCCGTCAGGGGCGCCACCGACCGGCAGGTGCCTGGCCCTGTCAGCCGGTGCGCAGCATGCCCGGACAACGCCGGTCATCGTGCTCCGTACGGGGGCGAGCCACGCCGTGCCCCGACCGGCAGTCGGCGGACGTCGATCGTCCTGCTTCGGGGCCGGCCGGACCGCCGTCGCGGGAAGTCCCTCGCCTCGGGTGCGTTCGGCCCCGAAGCCGCTGTCTGCCGCGGCGGTCAGGCAGTGCGGTACACCCTCCGCAAACCGTCCGTGCCTGGAGCACAGCGGTATACGAGTACGCGGTCGTGGGCTTGGTATGCCGAAGCGGCGGCTGCACACTGAGCGCGGTTCAGAATGGGACCCGCCACGAACAGCCGGTCCGCATCTGCTGGTGCGGCGGCGCGAGTGCTGTGCGCAAGCGCTGATCGTATGAGGCCCACGAGGCCCGTGGATGCGGTGAATCGCTTGGCGCGGCCGGCCATCAGGTGCCTTCCCGGGCGACGGACAAGCGACCACACTGAGTCGTCTGCCCGTTCACGAAGAGTGCAACAGTGTCACTTGTCAGTAGTGCGGGTCCCCACATCCTCCATGCCGTCCTGGTGGCTCACACGGGAAGCAGCCCTGTTTTCGACGGCGCTGCGCTCTACACTGATCAAACTATGGGTACAGATTTCGATCCTGATCCGGGCGGCAGCGACAGCGTGGATGCCATGCTGGAGCGATGGAGGCGTCTGTGGCCCGAGCTGGATGTCTCGTCAAGTGCCGTGATCGGACGACTGCTTCGTGCGGCACGGCTGACCGAGGAGCTGCTCGAGGACCAACTGCGGCGCCATGAGGGCAGGGCCATCGCCAACGTGGGGGACTTCGATCTGCTGCAGACACTGCGCCGGACAGGGCCTCCCTATGGGCTGACGCCCGGACAGCTCAAGCAGTCCCTGATCGTCTCCTCGGCCGGACTCAGTGGTCGCCTCAACCGGCTGGAGCGTGAAGGCTGGATCAACCGCACAACATCGCCCGACGATCGACGCAGTTCACTGGTCAGCCTGACGGAGCAGGGGCGGAAGGACTTCGACCGTTGTATCGAGGGCCAGGTCGCCCTGGAACAGAAACTGCTGTCCGTGCTGGAGCCCGAGGAACGGGACACCGTTGCCCGCGCCCTGCGTAAGCTGCTGCTCAGCCTGGAAAAGGCGCCGTGAGCCGACCCAGGGCAATCGCCGTAGCCGATTCCGCTGCACGCCTTCCTGCTGCGCCCATCTGCCTGCGGCCGTGAAGGGTGGCCCGGAGTGCCGCGCCGCTCGGGTGCTGCCCCGCGTCGGTCTGCTCGATCAGCCGGTGGTGCCGAGGATCACCGAGATACACAGGCCGAGCATCACCATGGTGACAAAAGTCGTCGCGACGCACGCACCCCGGCGCAGCTGTGCATAGCGCTTGGCAAAGTTTCCCTCCACCGCTGTGAAGTGGTCGGTGATGTGCTGCTTCATCTTCCGGGAAACCCGCATCTGCTCTTCTACGTACCACCACTCGATCTCCGCTTTCTGCCCCTCACTCAGCCCGGTCACGCGTGCGGTGAGCGCGGCCGCACGGCAGTGAGCGGTACAGCGGTGGGCTTCCCAGTACAGGAATCCTTCAATGTCGGTCAGGCCGCGTGCGGCCTCGTCACTGGCGTCCACAGGGGTCCTCCAGGCAGGAAAAGAATCGCCTATGTGCACCGCGGTGCAAGGCGCATCAGGACGGGTGGGCGGCGTTGGCAGCCGTGTCGGGGGCCACTCGGGCACGACAGCAACCCGGCAAGGCACTCGTTGTGACCAGCCAGGGACGCCCACGCATGAACAATGCGTGGCGTTACCGCGTCGGCATCCTCCCTTCGCGGAGCACCGGATCAACTCCAGAATTCAGCATATCTCGCTCGCGAGAGAAGTAGAGCATGGGTGGGACCCACCTGGGGGAGGCCGGCCAGGGTCACGATCCGCCTGACCCGCCGCCCGCACACTGGCGCATCTCCGGCCAGGCGCGGCCGCGTGCCCGACGCTCCTGCATTGATCGGTTGTCGTGCGGCATCCCACCGCATGCATGTCACCGGTCCGCGTCGGCGCGGAATCACTGCCTGCTGACAGGACACTGCTGACAGTGGCATCGCGGGGCGCGCATCTACCACTGCCACCGTGGCACCGTGTGAGGTGCGGTCCCGGTGCCACCTGGACCGCAGCATGAGGGCACCGGTCTCGGTGCCGTGGTCATACGTATGCCGGCTGCCCGGTCGTCGTCGCGAAGCCCGCATCCTGCCCTTGCGGCAGATGGGGCCGTGCGGCTCTTCTCCCCAGGGCCGCCTCAACGTCGGGCACACGGGTTTCCCATGAAGGTCGTTGTGATCGACGGCAGCGAACCCGTCGGCGTCGAGACCGCCACCCGGGTCAGCGAAGCACGGCCACGAGGCCGTCCTGGTCTCTGCCTCCACCGAAGTCGACGTTCTCAGTGGTGAGGCCTGGGCGCGGCCCTCGAAGGAGCCTTTGCCGTATCGACCTCACCGGCCCTGCTGTCCCTCCAGGACGGGATGGCACGGAAGACGACGGGCTGGTGATCGACGACGAGGCGGTCATGGACACCCTGTGCCGGGCCACGTTCACCGGCTCACCGCAGAGGCAGGCGTCCGCGTCGCACGCCGCGGCGCCGCCCTGTCCGTCGTCAGCGTCGAACGCCTGCAGAACGGCGGCTGCCCCGATCAGTTCCGGCTCGACCCATTCATCCGCGCCACCTTCACCGCCACCAGCGACTTCCGCCGCGTGTTCACCGACCATCGCAGTCCCTACTTCGGCGCCCGCCTCCACCACGGCGACCTTCTTTGCTGTACTCGGGTGAGGGAAACCCGTGCGACATGGCCAGTGTCCGTTCACTACCCTCGCCCCGGGAAAGAAGGTGGGCATGGCACTGGTGAAGAAGGGGTCGCGGCGCATCACCGTCGACGGCACCACCTACCGCTGGAGGCTTCGCGGCAGGCCGACCTACGACCAGGGGCTGGTCCGGTCTCCCCTCACCTATGCAGTTGAACACGCCGAGACTCCCGGCACCACACTGGTGATCACGACCAACGAGCCACACCCGAGCAACTGGCTCGGCACGCAGGCCAACCCCGTCCTGCCCTCCGACGTTGCTGACAGCATTCGCACCGCTCGTGCCAACGGATGGACTCCCGAGAGCTCCGGCTCGCCATTCCATCTCGACCAGTCGGAGGGCTTCGTCTCCTCCCACTGACTCGCCCCGCGCCGAAGGTCTCACCGACCGCGAGTTCGGTGAGTCCTTCTGCATTCCCCCACACACACGCCCAGTTGGCTCACGGAGTGAACCAACTGGGGCGAGGAGCAGCACTGGGGAGGATTCGAGATCAGCATCGGTCTTCCCTACGGTCTTTCCGGGACAGGGCGAGCCCTTCGTATGGTTGGCCCACCCAGGGGCGTCGGGTGTGGCTTTCAGTCTTCTGCCGCTTGTGGCTTCCAACGATTGGGCGCCCGACACCCCACGGCGACTCGGCTGCCCATGAGGAATTGCGAGTGATCGCTCCATAGTAGGGAATCGACAGCGAGGTCGTCCGTCGGGAGGCATCAGAACACCGCACCGCACGGAGGCAGCATGGCCACGATCTGGGCCGGCATCGACGCGGGCAAGACCCACCACCATTGCGTCGCGATCGACGCAAGCGGCCGCCGGCTGCTGTCGCGACGCGTCGCCAACGACGAGCCCGAACTCCTCGAACTCCTCACCGACGTACTGGCACTGGGCGACGACGTGACGTGGGGCATCGACTTGGCCGACGGCGGGGCCGCCCTGGCCATCGCGATCCTGCTCAACCACGACCAGCCGGTCCGCTCTGTCTCCGGCCGGGCTGTCCACCGCGCCTCCGAGAGCTACCGCGGCGAGGGCAAGACCGACGCCAAGGACGCCGCCGTCATCGCCGACCAGGGCCGCAGCCGGCACGACCTGAACTCCTTACGCACCGGCGACGAAACCGTCACCGACCTCAAGATCCTCACCGGCCGCCGCATGGACCTGGTCGCCGACCGCACCCGCACCGTCAACCAGCTCCGGACCCAGCTGTCTGGCATCTTCCCCGGCCTGGAGCGGATACTGGATCTCACCAACACCGGGCCCCTCATCCTGTTGACCGGCTACCAGACCCCTGCTGCCCTTCGCCGACTCGGCACCAAGCGGCTGGAGACCTGGCTCCGCAACCGCAGCGTCCGTAACGCCAATCAGCTCGCCGAGACGGCCGTCCAGGCTGCCGAACGCCAGCGCACCAGCCTCCCTGGCGAGAAGCTGACCGGCCAGATGGTGCACACGCCGGCGAAGGAGGTGGTCGCCCTCAGCCAGCAGGTCAACGAACTCGACAAGCTGATCGAGGCCCGGTTTCGCGACCACCACACCTTCGACGTAATCACCAGCATGCCCGGCATGGGCACCATCCTCGGCGCCGAGTTCCTGGCCGCCACCGGCGGAGACATGACCGTATCCGTCACCCCCGACCGCCTCGCCGGCTTCGGCGGCGTCGCGCCAGTCCCGCGTGACTCCAGCAAGATCAGCGGAAACCTGCGGCGCCCTCAGTGATAAGGCCGCAGGCTCCAGCGCGCCTTCTCCACCTCCGCACTGTTCAGCATCCGTAGGTGCGACGAGTGCCGCCGGTTCTACGACGCAAACGAGCCGAGGGCAAGCGCCACACCCAGGCCGTCCTCGCCCTCGCCCGCCGCCGCGTCAACGTCCTCTGGGCCCTTCTACGAGACGGCCGGTGCTACGAGCTCTCGCAGCTTGACAAACGGCATGAGGAATCGTTGGCCACGGCACCGGCCTGAGTGCCGCCGGTTTCCACGCCGACTGCTCGCACGCGGGCCGACGGGGCGACTCTTGCGCGAAGTGCCAGACGTCAACTGAGGCTGTGCCTCTACCTGGCTTTCATGCGGCCGTGTGATCGTTCGCCCGGCTCAATTCGGGGCGCCGCGGATTGCCGCTGGTGACAAATGCGTCCCTCGGGTGCTGCACGGAGGCGAGCGAGACCAGGTCCCGACCGAACATCGCGGCGGTGAGCCAGACGGTGAGCACGCGAACCTTCCGCTCCCAGGTGGGCACGGCCAGTACGTGATAACCCCTGTGCATCAGCCAGGCGGGGAAGCCCTTGATGACCACTCCCTTGTACTGGAAGATGCCTCGCCCGAGGCCCAACGTGGCCACCACCCCGAGACTGCTGTGACGGTAATCTCGGATCTTGCCTCCACGCAGGCTGGCGGTGATGTTCTTCGCCAGGCGCTTGCCCTGCCGTACCGCGTGCTGAGCGTTCGGCACCGTACGCGCACTCGCTAGAGGCGAAGCCAGGTCAGGCACAGCCGCGTCGTCTCCAGCCGCCCACACATCCGGAACCGGATCACTGTCAGTGCCCACCCGGAGATCGGCCCGGGCCACGAGCAGGCCCCGCTCGTCGACCGGCAGATCTGTGTGGTTGTGCACGACAGGGTTCGAGGCGTTGCCGGCGGTCCAGACGATCAGGGCCGAATCGAACTCCTCTCCGCCGGAAAGCACGACGTGCCCGTCCTCGGCGGAGATGAGTTGACTGTTGAGGTGCACGTGCGCGCCACGGCGTTCGAGGGATCGCACCACCCAGGCACCGGGCTTGTCGCTCACCTCGGGAAGAATGTGGTCCCGAGCCTCCACCAGGTGGAGGGACAAGTCCTCCAACTTCAGTTCCGGATAGGACTTCAGCATCGCGGTCGCCAGCGACAGCAGTTCGCCGAAGCCCTCGACACCGGAGAACCCGCCGCCCACGAACGTGACGGTGAGCAGCTTTTGCCGCTCGGCACCAGGTGGCAGTGACGCCGCCTGGTCGAACGCGGTCAGAAGCCGGTCACGGATGGCCACCGCCTCCTCCACGTGCTTCAGGCCGATCGCCTGCTGCGCCAGGCCCGGTATGGGGAAGGTACGGGTCACAGCACCGGCGGTGACTACGAGGATGTCGTAGCGGAGTTCGTAGTCGGCTCCGTTCACAGGTCGGACGGTGACCGTCCGGTCTGCGTTGCGGATCTCGGTCACGGTCCCCGCGATCAGTCGGGTACTGCGCAGGTGCCGCCGCATCGACACCGCGGCGTGGCGTGCCTCGATCGATCCGGCTGTCACCTCTGGCAGGAAAGGCTGGTAGGTCATGTACGGACGCGGGTCCACGATCGTGACCCTCGCCTCGTCCGTCCGCAAGGTCTTCTCGAGGCCCCACGCAGTGTAGAAGCCCGCGTGGCCACCACCGACGATCAGGATCTCACGCATGATTCCCTCTGTTTCTTGTCTGTCAGCAGATAGACAAGACAGAGCGTGGTGGTGTGACAGGCGGTGCCTGGACCTCTGATCTTGGCCACGGACTCTGCGGCTGGGCCAGGTAGTTGATGGGTTTCGGGTGCCGTCTCGTCATTGATCGGGCTGCGCCGTCCGAGTCAGGAGTGGCGGCACCTTGTGTCTTGAAGGGTCCGGACACCTCACCAAGATGACGCAGTGGCCGTCCTGTTCCCGCGACGAACGACGAGATCATGAAGTCCTGCTGGATCGGGGGCCCTGGCCCCGACGGATCCCGAGCCGAAGATTGCCGGACACCGCAATGCGCAAAGGTCCCCCGCGCATGCATGCTGATGTCTGGCGGCAGCAACGGGGGCGTCAGTGGAAGCAACCACAACCCGCGGCGTGACACGTGCACGCATGGGATCGGGCCTGGCGGCGACGGTCCTTCTGCTGCTTTTCGGCGGCTACGGGCTGGCCAGGGCAGGAGTAGTCCCCGAAGGCACACCGATCGCGCTCGGCCTGCTGTCCGCGATCGCCGGCTTCGCCCTCCTGCCCGCACTGTGCGAGGAGCGAACCCGTTCAGGCACTCATCGTCGCGTCTGACTGCGCACACCTTGACCGGTGAACGGTCCCTCGACCTCAACCGGATCACCACCGTCCGGCTGCTGACGACCTTCTCGTACGGCAGCGCATACCGGACTCGTGATCACGAAATGTGGCTGGAGTACCAGCCGGGATTCCCTGCCGAGACAGGGATCGGACGCCGCCTCGCCCCAGCCGGACCCGCGCGCTGACCCCTGCCCGCATCACGGCGTGAACAGCCCCGGCCGATCCTGGCCAGCGCGTCGCAGGTCAGGTGGACTCAGGGGGGTCGGTGAGGTTCAGGCGGCGGGGCGGCCGATGTGGCAGTGTGTTCGCGTGAAGGTCGTGGTGCAGGTGAAGCTGCTGCCGTCGCCTGAGGTGGCGGCGGCTTTGGCCGTGACCCTGCCATCGTGCAACCGGGCGGCTGACGCGGTATCGGTGGTGGCGTACGAGAGCGGCGCCACGTCCCGTAACGAGTTGCAAAAGCTGGTCTACGCTCGCCTCAAGGCGGAGTTCGGGCTCGCTGCTCAACCGGCTGTGCGGGTGGTGAAGAAGGTCGTGCATCGATCTGCGGCCCGTGGTGGCATCGTTCCGCACCACCGTTCTGCGCACCAGCCGCAGCCCCGCCTGACCCACGCCGTGCGGCCGCTGCCCGGGCCGCACCCCGGCCGTGTTCGAGGCCGGGCCCTTCGGAGAGGCCCTTCGGCGGTGGCACCGAGCGCGATGCGGCAGCTGCCGCCTGCCCGCAGGACACCCACCCGACCAGCCCCACCACGACACTCCCTGGGAAGCCGTCACCAAACATTCCGGGAAGCCGTCATCGGCCGGCACCGCAACGCGCGCACCTCACCGTGCGGCGCCCCTGGCGCGCAGGCCCGGGTCATGGCTGCCGACAGTCCTGTCCGGCTCATCTGCTTGCGAACCCGGGCAGCGGCCCGATGAGATCCCGGGCACGCCGAAGAGCGGGCGGGCCGGCTTCAACAGCGCCGGCCCCAAAGGGGCCGTACGACGTGATCCCGGAGAGACGTGAGCGCGGAGAAAGGCACGTTCAGGCTCGCCCGTACGTCGACGCCGGAAGCTGTCTGACCGTGCGCGGGCTCATGACGACGCAGCGTCCGACGACCGGGCTCTACAGGGCGTGGAGGTGGAGAAGATGACGCCCTCGAACCGACCATCCAGGTTCGGTGACCGGCGGGCCCGGCCGGGGCTGCTCCCAGGCGAACGTGTGCAGTCATCCCGCCGAGAGACAGTCAACCGGTGCGTACCGCCGTCACGGTGAAGCGTTCGACCTCGGCGACGTGCCCGCCGGTGGATGCGACGACCGTGAGCACCGGGTCACGGGCGCCGGAGAAGGACACCGTGACGTTCCAGGGCTGGTCGTTGCCGCCGGCGGGAGTGCAGCACGGGGAGGTGCCCAATGGCGTTGCGGACGACGGCTGGCGCACCTCGACGCGGATGGTCTCGTCCACTCCGGAGATCCGGCCCCCGGTGACCAGCGGGGAGCGTACGAGCGACCCGTACGCGGGCGTGGTCAGGGAGAACGTCGTGTCGTCGGTGCCCACGACCTCCCACGGGGCATCCGGGCCGGCGCCGAACCGCACCAGGTGGATCACCGCTGCGGTGCCGCTCTCAGGCCCCGTCGGCGCGACGCCGATGCGGGCGTGCCGGCCGCTGAGCCTTTTCGAGGAGACCCGGTCGATCTCCTTGAAGCCCAGGTAGTCACGGGTGAAGGACAGCGCGGTCCGGTCTGGGTCGAGATGCCAGGGCTGGTGGCCGCTGGAGCGGTAGGCACGCTCCCACGCCTGCGCTTGGGCGAGCGTCGAGAACGGCCACACCGCCTGCAGGCTCCAGGAGCCGAGCGGCGGTGTCCCCTGAGGGGTGGGCGTGGGCGTGGCCGGTGTCTGCGTGGCCACCGGGATGGGTGTCGACGGTTCCTGGGATCGAGGCGCCGTCTGCGACTGCGACGGCGCAGGCGTCCCCGCTACGGCAGGTGGCGGTCCCGATGCACTCGGGGACCCGCCAGAACTGCTGCATGCGGTGAGCATCAGGCCGGCCACGGTCAATGCAGCAAAGAACCGGAACGGGAGCCAGATGTTCATAGACGCCCCAGACAAGATGGAATCGACCGCTGACCGGCCCGTCCGTCCATCGTGCCACCAGTCCCGTCCCCGTCACAGGGGCCGTGCCGGACAACTCGATCGCCTTCGCCGTCGCCGTCAACGACGAGAATCCCCTCAGCGCACCCACCTCCCCCGATGCCGCATCAGCCACATCAGCCGCGCAGCCGCGGACGACAGACCACCGTCGGCATCACACACCGTCGAGCTTGGCACTGCCTGGTCCCGCAATTTCCACCGGCAGCGCCAAGACCTGGTCGCGCAGCGCTCAGCGGAGGAACTGCGGGCGGCGCGGGTGCTGGTGTCGGCACCGTCGCTGGACCTTTTGACGCAGACCGCGGCCGCATGGCGCGAGGGTGCTCGACGCGCCGGCGCACCCACGCCGACACGGGGCCACAAACCTTGCCGCCGCCCACCAGTTCTACGAATCGCGAGCAACACCTGCGCGTCCTGCGCAAACACATCGAGTCGGTCATCGACGAGGTCGGCGAGGAGGACCACGTCAAGCTCGGGGCCCGGGTCAGCAACCAGCGCTCACGGGCGTGCGGGCACGCCGACACCGGAACAGGTCGAGCAACTGTCGGCCATCGGAATGCGCTGGACACAGAGCGCACGGTGCTGAAGCGGGGAGGCATTGCCGGGGCAGCATTATGGTTACGACTTGACGTCGCAGACGGCGCCGTGGGCGCCGCCAGTACACGTTGTACTGGTGATGGAAAGACAGCCACAGCCCCAGCCCGGTGGCGCGGGAGGATGCCTCTTCAACGGGTGCGTGATGCTCTGCGTCCTGTTCACCCTGGCCGTCGCAGGCATCTGGATCTGGATGGGCACGCAGCCGGCCCGCGACGAAGCCGCAGCGCGTGATGACATGCGGGTGTCTGTCGACGCACTCAGGGACGGCCTGGAGGACGCTGCAGCCGACGGCATCCTGCAGGACGAAGGGATTGTCCAACTGTTCCCGCCCGAGAAGCCGGCGGGACCGGTCGACATCAAGCGACGGGGCGACGTCACCACCATCATCGCAGGCGTCCTAGGACATGGGCCCCCACGAACGTTCATATTCGTCTATGAGGCAACCGTGTCAGGCTGTTACGCCTTCGACGTGACTCCCCGTACACGCGGGACCGTACGAGTATCCACACGCGAACTACCCGGCAAGACATGCGCCTCGGCGACAAGCAACCCGAACACGCCCATCCGGTGAGCGCGGGATGACCTGGCATCATCGCCGGTGCCATGACCGGGAACGTTCACCGGGTTGTACCAGCAGAGCAGTGCGTGCCGATATTCGTTTTCGTGCCGTGTGGGAAGCGCCTACTGTGGCGCGGTGACGACTCGGATGGTCATTCTCAACGGTGGTTCCAGCTCGGGGAAGTCCGGGATCATACGGTGTCTACAGGCCGTACTGCCGGATCCGTGGCTGGCGTTCGGGTGCGACTCGTTCGTCGACGCCATGCCCGCGAGGATGCAGGCGTCGGACGACGGGATCGTGTTCGCGGCGGATGGCGAGGTGAGCGTCGGGGCGGATTTCCGGGCGCTGGAGGCGGCCTGGACGGACGGCGTCGTGGCGATGGCCCGTGCAGGCGCCAGGATCATCATCGATGACGTCTTCCTCGGCGGAGCGGCGTCCCAGCAGCGGTGGCAGAAGGCTCTGGGCGGACTGGCCGTGTTGTGGGTCGGCGTCAGGTGTGAGAGTGCGGTCGCCGCCGGCCGTGAGGTCGCACGAGGAGATCGCATCCAGGGGATGGCCGCGTTGCAGGCGGATGTGGTGCACGAGGGGGTGTTCTACGACCTGGAGGTGGACACGACGCATACCGAGTCCCTGGTGTGTGCGCGAACCATCGCCGCCCACGTCAGCTGATCGCCGTGCAGGTTGAGGACATCTCACTGGGCCTCGACGCCGCGGTCTTCTTCACCCGCCCGAGCGGTCTGGACCGGCGCAGGGGTGCCGCTCTCATGGAGGTTGGCCGTCGGCGTGCGTTCGATCTGCAGGCTGAGCAGCTCCGGGCGGCTGTAGTGGCCGCGCGCATCCATCAGGCGCTTGCGCAGGTCGATCCGCGCGAAGTCCAGGTCGGCGATCACTTCGCCTTCGCCGGACGTGAGCGGCTCGCCGATGATGCGGCCTTCGGGATCGACGATGGCAGTGAAGAAGCCGCCGGAAATCGCGCCGACGGGGCCGCCGGTGTCCTTGGCGATCTGTGCCTGCTGGTCGGCGTCGAGCCAGGCGGTGGCGTTGACCACGAAGCAGGCCGATTCCAGCGCATGCTGGCGGATGTTGACCTCGATCTGCTCGGCGAACAGCGGGCCGCCGAAGGCGCCGGGATACATCGCGGCGTGGATCTGCTCGCCGTCGGCGATCAAGGCATAGCGCGCAAGCGGCAGGTAGTGCTCCCAGCATGCGAGCTGGCCGATGCGGCCGACGGCGCTGTCCACCGCGCGCAAGCCCGAACCGTCGCCCTGGCCCCAGATCATCCGCTCGTGATAGGTCGGCGTGATCTTGCGGCGACGCTGGATCAGCGTGCCGTCCGCATCGAACAGCAGCTGCGTGTTGTAGATGGTGCCGCCGTCACGCTCGTTGACGCCGATCGAGACGACCATGTGAGCTTCCCGGGCGGCTTCGGCGATCGCGTCGGTCTCGGCGGACGGTACGGTCACCGCCTCCTCGAGCAGGCGCAGGTGTTCTTTGGCCATGGTGTAGGGCGGCTGCACGAAGGAGAAGTAGGGGTAGTAGGGAACGACGGTCTCGGGGAAGACGGCGAACTGGACGCCCTTCTTTCCCAATTCGCGGATCTTTTTCACGATCTTTTCGACGGTCCCTGCGCGGCTGTATAGCACAGGGCTGATCTGGACTGCAGCGGCCTTGACGACGGTCATGATGTGGCTCCTTCTCAAAATGGATGATGAATGCGAGCTCGTGGTGCTGTGTCTGACCGGAGGCAGGCACAAACGGACGGAAAAGCCGGGGCCGCCCCGGGGAACAGACCCCGGCAAGACGCCCTCGATGCCTTACTACCGGTCGTCTACGCCACGGCGACCCACGCGGCCTCCGCTCCGCCGGTTGACAGCGGTCTCGATGGGCTCCATCGTCAGATAAGAGCATATGCTCGTATCTGGATGCTGGCAAGCGTGAACCCGCTCCAGCGACCGATCCGGTGGCGCGCATCGGACAAAGTGCACGTCAGCGTGGGTCGAGCAGTGCAACTCCCCCGGTTCACCACCTGGGCCCAGACCATGGCCGCCGTGATCGCCCGAGCGCGACGTCCTCACTCGCCGGCTACGCGAGTGGAGCCTGCTCGGATCGATCACGCTGCGCGAGCCATGGGCGCCTGAGGACCTTGCCAAGGCCCTCGAATGGCTCCAGCCCATGGCCGCCACCACACGCTTCCTGACCGCACCCAATGCCCTCAGGCTGCTCGCTGAACGCAGACGAACCCGCCGTGTCCGCATCACAGCAAGCCTGTGGCCCGACGGGAGACGCGATCGGAGACCACGCCGGCAACGGCCTCATGGGTCTCGGCACAATCTCGCGGCGGCCGATGTACCGCTGGAGGGGGCACTGCTTGTGCTCGACGTTGTGGCTCCACACAGATCCGCGTCGCGGACTGCCGCCGGCGCTTCTCACGCCAGGCGCATTGCTCGCCGAGTGGCGCGTCGTCCTTCGGCTTGCGGGGCGGGGCGCTGACCTGGCCTGGGAACTCGTCGGCCAGACCCCCGTATCCCTCGTCGACTTCAGCTTTTCACCGCCGGGTAGAGGCGGGAGTATTCAACGATGCCCTCGGAGCGCACCGCGGTCTGATCGTGCATCCGGCCGGGCCGGTCGGCCCCGGGACCACAGCGTGCGGCCCGGCCGTCACTGATCGTGGTCAGCTTGATGATGTTCTGCTGCTTCTTGCCAGAGACAAAGGCCCGCCGCCCGGGCCGCCCTGCCCGCGGTCGGCGCACCTGGGTTTCAGTGCCGTCGATCCGAAGGCGCACGCCGTCGGCCTGCGCGTAGGCGATACCTACGCCAGAGTCCGCAGCCGGATGTCAGGCCGGTCGGGGATGGCGTACCCCCGCCCGGCCGGCACGGGAGGGATGTCCCCGATCGCCCGGGTGACGGTGGACCTCTCCAGACCGTAGAGCTCGGCAAGCGCGGCGTGAGGGAGCTGAAACCGAAAGTGACTGAGCCCGCACGCCTTCGGCAAAATGGTGGACCGTGCTGCGCCGTAATGGCGCCGTCGCGCCGGGCAAGGGAGGCGGCCGTCGACTGTGCCGCCGACGACCTCTGCCACGGCGCAAAGAGGGATCGAAGTGACGCGGGCAACCGATTCAACCGACCTGAATGGTCAGCCGGTGAAGGACTCGGGGCCGAAGCGGCCCCACGCGATGAATGCTGCAAGCGCGAGATAGATCAGGTTCAGCACCACGAACGGGGATTCGCCGCGTCGGCCATGAGTGATCATGGCGCCGACCATGAGCAAGACCCAGCAGACGGCAGTCACCGGCACCAGAGCCGGTGCGATGGCGAGCACGGCGGGCAGAATCAGGCCCGCCGCGGCCAGGAGCTCAAGGACGCCGAGGGTCTTGACGAAGCCGACGCCGGCGTGTTCGGTCCATCCCCCACCATTGGCCGCAGCCAGTTTCTCCTTGGGCACGAACGCCTTGCTGATGCCGCCGGCCAGGGCTACTGCGGCCAGCAGTCCGGCAGCGATCCACAGCGCGAGGTCCATCGTCTACTCCTTGATCGAGGATTGCCTGCACCTCATACGACGAGACAGCAACCCCCGCCTGTGACATCTCCACACGGACCCATGCGGATGCACGCCCATGAACGCCTGTTGTCCTCTTACGTTCCGAGGACGCCCGCGCCGGGTAGTCGCACCATGTAGATGTCGATCGGATCCTGAACCTCCCCGGTGAACCCGTGGCGCTCGTACAGCCGCCGGGCGGCGCTGCCCTGCAGGACGTTCAGGCGGACGGGCAGACCGTCGGCATCGGTCCGGTTCAGCAGTGTTCGCAGGACCGCCGAACCGAGCCCCCGGCCCTGGATGCCTGGGGCGAGATAGAAATGCTCCAGCCACTGCCCGTCCTCGGCCGGCCGCAATGTGACGCAGCCCGCGAAGGCGCCACCGGCCAAGACGACCGACGTGTGCTGCAGGGAGAAGGAATCCCTCAGCCGCTGCCGGACCCGATGCTCGTCGAACCGGCCCAACCTCTCCAGGTCCGGGCGCATCACTACGGCCCGCAGCTCCGCTATCGCCTCGACATCTGCCGGCTCCGCGGGGCGCATGGCCCATTCCATGGGCCGGTCCGACGTGATGCCGGGCACCATCTGGCCCGCCTGTATCTCGTCCGCCTTGGTACTCGCATCCACGGCCGGATTATGTCAGTGGGCCGCTGTGACGACGTGCGCAGCAAGCTTCAGTCACCGTCACTCGCGAGCAGTCCTCGTCGCGCATCACGCCGTTGGCCGTTACTCATGCCGACCAACTCATGCACAGAGTACCGAGCTCCGCTTCGGGGATTTCCCACACGAGGCGGATGGTCTCCCTCGCCTCCTCAGCCACCGGCGCCCGACCCTGGGCAGGCACCTGCTCCATGAGTTCCATCATCTCGGCGGCAGCTTCATCGGCGGTGGTCCCGCTGGCCCCCTGCTCTTCAAGCCGTCGATGAACCTGCCGAACGACCGCAGGCCGAGGAATCGTCAAGACTTGTGGATGAGGAGTGGTTGGCTGCTGGGAGGCATGGGAGCTTGAGTCTCCAGTAGGGGGAGACGCAAAGGTGGGGGCATGGACGGCGACACGCTCTACTCGATCGGCGAGCTCGCTCGGCGGACCGGTCTCACGGTCAAGACCATTCGGTTCTACTCCGATCGCGGAATCGTGGCGCCGACGGATCGCAGCCCGGCCGGCTACCGCCTCTACAACATCGACGCCGTCGCACGCCTGGACCTCGTGCGGACCCTGCGCGAGCTGGGACTGGACCTTGAAACGATCCGCAAGATTGTGGACCGGGAGCTCTCGCTTCCCGAGGTCGCCGCGGCGCGCCGAAGCACTGGCAGTGCAGATCCGCGTCCTGCGCCTGCGGCGCGCGGTGCTGACAGCGGTGGCCGAGCGCGGGTCCACCCTTGAGGAGACGGAACTCATGCACCAGCTGGCCCAGCTCTCCGAGGACGAACGCCGACGTCTGATCGGCGATTTCCTCGACGCCGTCTTCGGCAGTCTTGACGCCACCCCCGCATTCGCGGGGGTCATCCGCACGATGACCCCCGAGCTGCCCGACAACCCCGAGGCGGAACAAGTCCGGGCATGGGTCGAGTTGGCCGAACTCTCCCTGGACCCGGATTTCCGCGCCAGCGTGCGGCGGATGGCCGAGGACCAGGCAGCCGAGCAGGCCCAAAACGACACAATGGGCCCGCGCCGCGACATTGCCGCAGCCGTCCGTGACCAGGTCGGCCCGGCCCTGACGGCTGGCATCGACCCAGCCTCACCCCAAGCAGATCCGATCGTCGCGGCGTTCACGGCGCACTACGCGCACCTCCTCGGCCGCCCCGACGACGTCGAGCTTCGCCGCCGACTGTCGACTCGACTGGAGAGCGTGAACGACCCCCGCAGGGAGCGGTACTTTCAACTGCTCGCAGTGGTCAACGGCTGGCCAGTCCCGGAGAGTCTGGCGCCGGTGTTCGACTGGTCCGTCCAGGCTCTGCGCGTCCGGACGCAGCGATGACAGGGCGGTCGCAAGGCGACATGGGCCGGACACGGGTGGCGTGGGGCGAGAACGCCGCCGCATATGATCGGTTGGTGAATGCCCCCGTCGTACTTCAGGTGGCCGCGACGCCCGCCTCTCCCGCTCTCGTTCTTCGCCCCTGGTGCATGGAGGACGTTGCCGCATTGGTCGAGGCGTGCCGGGATCCCGGATTGCGCCGCTGGACGAGCCATGCCGTGGACAACGATGCTGACGGGGCACGGTGGGTGCAGGCCCAGCAGCGGAGCTGGGCAGCGGGGGACCGGTTCAGCTTCGCCGTCCTTGAGGCACAACCCGGTTCAGTTCGCGAACAGTTGGTGGGCAACGTGGTCCTCAAGGAAGTCACCTCCGGCAAACCGGCGGCCGAGGTGGGCTACTGGACGGCGGCGCACGCTCGCGGGCGGGGAGTGGCCCCCCGCGCTCTGGAGGCGCTCACCAGGTGGGCCTTCGACACCTTCGAAGCCGACGGGCTGGAGCGTCTCGAACTCCTGCACCAGGTGGACAACCTGGCATCGTGCCGGGTTGCGCAGAAGAGTCGGTACGACTTCGACAGCGTCCTGCCTGCGGCGCCGCCCTCCTTCCCCCGCGATGGCCATCTGCACATACGGCGCACGAGTGCCTGAAGTCCCCGCGTCTTCCGCGGATCGGCTGAGGCTGCTCACGCCGCGAGGGTCTCGGGGCGTTCGACGAGGTGGCCGCGTTCGAAGCCGGCGCCGGCACGGACCAGAGCGACGAGGTGGGGTGCGTTCACGGCCCGCCAGCGGGCCTGGGCGGACTCCACCAGCTCGAAGACCATGGCCGGCCCGGCGGCCCGGCTGCCGGCACCCTTGGTCATCTTCGTCCGCAGCCGCACGGTCGCGAACGTCGACTCGATCGGGTTGGTCGTCCGCAGATGTATCCAGTGCTCGGCGGGGAAGTCGTGGAACGCCAGCAGCTCGTCGATGTCGGCATTGATCTTCTTGACGGCCTTGGGCCACTTCGTGCCGTAGGCGTTGTCGAGCGCGGTGATGGCCTTGAGCGCGTGCTCGCGGTCCTCGGCGTTGTAGATGTCCTGCAGGACCTTGCCTGCGCCGGGGTGTGCTGACTTCGGCAGCGTGTTGAGGACATTGGCCGTTTTGGGAACCCAGCACCGCTGGTGGCGGGCCTCGGGAAACACCTCGGCCAGCGCTTTCCAGAAGCCGAGGGCGCCGACGCCGACCGGGAGTACGGGGCACGCACTCCGCGTCGGGCGGCATCGCGCAGCAGGTCGGCCCAGGACTCGGCGGGCTCGAGGTAGCCGTCAGCCATCGTGATCAGTTCCTTGGTGCCGTCGGCGCGCACGCCCATGAGGACCAGGACGCAGAATTTGGCCTCCTAGAGGCGTATGCGCAGGTGGATACCGTCGGCCCAGAGGTAGACGTAGTCGGTGGACGACAGGTCGCGTTCGCCGCAGGCTTTGTGGTCGGCCTGCCACTGCATGGTGAGGCGGGTGACGGTGGCCGGGGAGAGGCCGGCCGAGCTGCCGAGGAATTGCTCGAGCGCGGGGACGAAGTCGCCGGAGGACAGGCCATGGAGATAGAGCAGTGGCAGCACCTCCCAGATCTTCGGGGACCTGCGGCACCAGGGCGGCAGGATCGCCGAGGAGAACCGCTTGCGCTCCCCGGTCACCTCGTCGATTCGGCGGTCATTCACACGCGGGGCCTTCACCTCGACCGTCCCGGCGGCGGTGGTGACCCTCCGTGGCTGGTGGTAGCCGTTGCGCACCACCGGACGGCGGCCGTCCTTGTCGCGCTGGTCCGCCAACTCGGCTATGTAGGAGTTGGCTTCGACCTCCAGCGCGGCGGCGAGCATCCGCCGTGCGCCCTCACGGACGATCTCGTCTATCAGGGAGCCGTTTCGGGGTCGTGCCCTCGGCAGTGACTACGCTGAGCACGGGCGTGCCTTCCCGACCGACGCGCCAACGTCGGCCTACTCGGTGACCATTCGCGGGTCCAAAGCCACCACCGAACGAGCGGCCGGTCGGGTAGGAAGACCCCGTCGCTCGGAGCGCCGGAGCTGAGCCGCGAGCGCGAGCAGTCAACGGGCCTGCAGCTCCTTAGGCACTCAACGGGCGGGTCCTTCGTGCCACGAGGGGGCGAGTGGCGGGGCAACCCCACCCCGGGCTCCCGCAGAACGGGGGCCACCAGCGCGCCGGCGGCACGGTCCGCACCCCCTTCCAACGGCACCGCCACCGGCCGCGGCCATCCCGACGTCAGAAAGCACCGGTCGCACGCCCGGATCCGTGCCCTCGGTGAGCGCGATCGCCACCCTCAAGACCTGGAAGAGCCTGACCAAGCGGCGGTGCTGCCCACGCCGCGCCACCGCGACCGTGCACGCAGGAAGGCCACGCGAGGACGCAGCGTCCATACGGTTCCGGGCAGGCTTCTCACCCTGGGCCGACGCAGCTGATCCGCGCCTGGAGCGCCTGGACAGCGCTCTCACCGGTATGTCAGCAATCTCCCGACGTGCCTGCGCGCACCAAGGGGGCGACGACGGCGGTCGGTCAAGGGGTCGCGTCAGCGAGTTTGGTGAGCTGCTCGGAGACGACGTCAGGCGGGACAACGGCCTGCCCGTCGCGCTTGATGTTCGCCGACTGGAAGGTCGCGATGGTCGCGCCCATCCGCACCATGGTGACGGTCATCGGTACCTTCAGCGGTTCCTCACCGTCCACGGAGACCAGCTGAAGCAGCCGGAAGGACACGGACTCACTGCCGAGCCCAGGGTCCGGCAACGCAGTGACGTCCTCGTAGGCGAAGCCGTACGCCGGGGTGAATGCCGTGCAGGTACGCAGCGCAGTCCGCACCGTGGTGACCATCCCGGCGGCCTGGTCCGACGCGTACGAAGCCAGCGCCACAGCCCCTCCGTGGTCGCCCTCGACAGCGCTCACCACCTGCCTGACACGGGCCTTGGGCGCACCCGGGCCGGCCAGACCGACCGCGGCATCGACCGGCTGGCACACCGCCGGAGTGACCGGCGCGCTGACGGCCGATACCGGCCCGGGCAGCGCATCAAACGTACGCCCGGGAAGATCCTTCCGCGTGACCATCGCCCGCTCCAGAGCCTGCTGCTCCAGCGCCTTGCCGCCCACAGCCGGCGAAGCCGAGCGCTCGGGCCCCTCAGTCCCCCGCGGCTTCCCACCCTCACCTGCACAGCCGACCGCGAACAACACGACCGCCGCCACTGCCGCTCCACGTCCGTACAACGGACCTCTCTGCCGCCACCCCATGGTCCCCACCCCACACATGCAAGATCACTGAAGAACCGTGCGTACACCTCGCTCCCGTCCCGCCGTCAAACAAGGGACGACGCTGCCGCAGAGCCGAGCCTCCCGACGCAGCCGCCAACCGGGCGGACCTGGGCGTCCGCCAGGGCCAGGAGCAGCGGCGGGTCGGCGTCGAGGTCCGATTTGGTGGTGGCGGGCCCTTGGCCGGCGCCGGCGCGTACGGTCCGCGGCACGCGCGTGGCCAGTGGCCGGTGGCCGGACTCTGGGCGGGAACCGTGGTTCGTGAAGACGCCTCGTAAAAGGCACCACGCGCCGGTGACCGAGTACCGGGCCCGGGGAGGGGAGGATCTGACCTGACAGCCCGGCGCAGACATATCGGCAGCCGATTCGGCAGTGGGGAGCCGGCCCGTGATCTACTACGTGCTCAGGTACGTCCTTCTGGGGCCGCTGCTGAGGCTGCTGTTCCGGCCGCGGACCGAGGGACTCGAGCACGTTCCGGCGGAGGGCGCGGCGATCGTCGCCGGGAATCACCTGTCGTTGGCGGACCCCCTTTTCATGCCCGCAGTCCTGAAACGACGCGTCACGTTCCTGGCCAAGATGGAGTACTTCACGGCACCGGGCCTCACAGGCCGGTTGACCGCGTCGTTCCTCCGCAGTGCCGGGCAGATTCCGGTGGACAGGTCGGGCAGGGCCGCGGGGCAGGCGGCGATCCAGGAGGGGCTGGGGATACTGGCGCAGGGAAAGCTGCTCGCCATCTACCCGGAGGGCACGCGCTCCCCCGACGGCCGGCTGTACAAGGGCAAGGTCGGGGTCGCGGTGATGGCACTGGCCGCGCAGGTGCCGGTGATTCCGTGCGCGATGGTGGGGACGTTCGAGATCAGGCCTCCGGGCCGGGTCCTGCCGAGGATCCGGCCGGTCGCGATCCGTTTCGGGGAACCGCTGGACTTCTCACGCTTCGCGGGGATGGAGCCCGACAGGACGATCCTGCGGGCCGTCACCGACGAGATCATGTACGCAATCCTGGGGCTGTCCGGGCAGGAGTACGTCGACCGGTACGCGGCCGACGTGAAGGCCGGACAGGCGAAGGGGCGGCGGAGCTGAGACCCCGCAGTCGGACGCGTCGGCATGGATGATGCGGATCCGCAGCACCGGGCGATGCACGCAGGCACAGCGCCCCGCCATCCCGCCTGACGTGCTCGTATTTCGCCATCCGCCTACGATGCTGGTATCGGATATGTGTCAGCGAATCGGTGCAGTCGATGGCCAGTGACAGCGATCTGGACCCGGCTGCCGTCCGCAGCCTGCTGGATCAGACGCTGGCCGGGATGGCAGTAGATCTGGGCGCGCACGCGGCGGCGCTCATACTCCTCGAGCCCGGCGGCGAGGTCCTGACCCTGGACACGAGCGTGGGGATGCCCCCGGAGTACGTCGGGCCGCATCACCGCGTACGCGTGGCGGCGGGAGCCTCGGATCCGGTGATGGAGGCGATCCACGAGCAGCACCTGGTGTGGATCACCTCTGGCGAAGACCTCGCCCGCCGTTACCCCCACCGCGCCTTGGTCTTCCCCTACCCACGTGCTGCGGCCATCGCTCCCATTGCTGACGGCTCCACTGTGTGGGGCGCCCTGGTGCTGACCCTGTCGTGCGAGACGTCACCAGGTCTCGACGTCCGCCAACGCCGACGGCTGGCCACCACGGCACGCTGCATCGCCTGGATCCTGCAGGGCGCAGCAGACGCCGGACAACGCCTGCTCCCCGGCTCAGAGCCGCGCTTCCTGCCGCTCACGCCTGCCGAGCCCGCGGTGCCGGCCCAGGCCCAGGCCGCGGTGGACTTTGTCGCTCCTCTGCCCGAAGGGGGCTGTCGGCTCGACCCGCGCGGGCGGATCACCTTCCTCGACCCCACCGCGGCCGACCTCCTGGGCGACAGCATTCCGCGCCTGGTGGGCGTCACACTGTGGGAGGCAGTCCCGTGGCTGGATGATCTGGTCTGCGCGCACCGGCATCAGGCCGCCCTCGCCGGCCAGGAGCCGATCTCCTACACAGCCGAGCAGCCCCCCGACAGCCGGCAGCTGATGTTCAGCCTCTACCCCGACCGCACCGGGGTGAGCGTGCGCATCACTTCCACCGCCAGCATCCGGCGCCCGGGGGAACTGAGCCTCGTCGGTGTCGACGCGGGGGCCGGCCCCGCCCGGCTCGACGCCCTCTACCACCTGATGCACCTGTCCAGCGCCCTGGCCGAAGCCGCCTCCGTCCAGGAAGTGGTGGACCACGTCGCCGAGCACCTCCTGCCGGCCCTGCAGGCGCAGGCCTTCGCGCTCGTCCTCGCGGAAGCCGGACGAGTGCGGATCGTCGGCCACCACGGATTCCCGCCCGAGCAGATCAGCGCCATCGACCGGGTCCCGCTCACTGCGACCGAGCGCGCCGTCCCAGGCCTGGCTGCAGAAGTACGGACCTGGCCTCTGACGGAGGGGATGCCGTCGTTCTTCGCCGACCGGGAAGAGCTGCGCGCCGTCTATCCCGAAGGGGCCGGCATCGACGACGGCTTGGGCGCGTGGGCGTGGCTTCCGCTC
Source organism: Streptomyces sp. NPDC001970 (assembly GCF_053594115.1). Taxonomy (NCBI): domain Bacteria; kingdom Bacillati; phylum Actinomycetota; class Actinomycetes; order Kitasatosporales; family Streptomycetaceae; genus Streptomyces; species Streptomyces sp. NPDC001970. The sequence goes on from NZ_JBSFDW010000032.1 coordinate 26,760, forward strand.
GTCGTCTCCGGAAAGCACATCGGCCTCTGCGTGATCGGCTACGCCCGGCCCCACACCTTCACCTTGGAGGAACGCACGGGCCTCACCTCCCTCGGCGCCGTGCTTGCCCAAGCCCTGGACCGAGCACGGCAGTACGACGTCAATCAGCACATCGCCGAAGGCCTTCAAACCGCCCTGCTGCCTCGCACCCTGCCCCGACTCCCCTCCCTGGACGTGGCCGCCCGCTACCTGCCCGGCAGTCACGGCATGGACATCGGCGGCGACTTCTACGACTTGATACGCCTGTCGGAGAACGAGGTCGCTGCCGTCATCGGAGACGTTCAAGGCCACAACGTGACCGCTGCCGGCTTCATGGGCCAGGTCCGTACGGCCATCCACGCCTATGCCGTTGCCGGCGCACCTCCCGGAGAAGTTCTCCGCCACACCAACCTCCTCATCGCCGACCTCGACCCCGACCTCCTCACCAGCTGCCTGTACGCACACATCGACCTCACCGACCACGGCGCCCAACTGGCCACCGCCGGCCACTGCCAACCACTCCTGCGCTGTCCCGATCTCCACACCCGCGTCCTCGACGTGCCCCCGGGGCCGCTGCTTGGGGCCGATCCCCATGCCACCTACCCCACCGCCCAGGTGGCCCTGCCCCCCGGCAGTCTCCTGGCCCTGTACACCGACGGACTCGTCGAAGTCCCCGGCACCGACTACGACGTCAATCTCACCGAACTCGCCGCTGTGCTCTCCCGCCCCACCGATTCCCTCGAAGACCTCGCGGCTACGCTGCTCGACCACGCTCAGCCGTCAGGCGACCGCACCGACGACACCGCGTTCCTGCTCCTCAGCATGGGTGCGCAGGCCTGACCAACGGTCTTTTCGCTGCCGGGCGGGTGAAAGTCTTCGGCAGTCCACCGGAGATTGATCCGCCGGAAGCGGCGCGCAGCAGTAGCGGGGTGGTCTGTCGAAACACATTGATTGCCGTGGTGAACACTTCAGAACACGTCCGATGTGTGCAAGCGAGTGGCGTCCTCGCTGGGTGAAGTGCCGAAGAGCCGACGGTACTCGCGGCTGAACTGGGACTGGCTGTCGTAGCCCACGCTCCAACAGGCCCCCGTGACGTCTTTGGGATGCGTGGCCAGCGGGAGCCGTGCCTCCTGGAGCCGGATCTGCTTCTGGAACTGGATGGGACTCATGGTCGTGACGGCCTGGAAATGGCGGTAGAAGGCAGACGTACTCATGCCGATCAGTTGCGCCAGGTCCTCCACCCGTAATGACTTCGCATAGTTCTCGCGGATCCACCGCACGGCCCGGGCGATGTGGGAGAGGTTACTTCGGCAAGACCGAACTGCCGGATGGTCGCGCCGTGGTCACCCGTGATCAGCCGCCGGAGAATCTCCCGCTTGACGAGCGGTGCCAGCACGTCGATGTCGCGAGGATGATCCAGCAAGCGCAGGAGCCGCACCACGGCGTCGAGAAGTTCGTCCGGGGCGTCGCCCACGACCATGCCAGGTGGCGCGGTGACACTCCGCGGTACAGCGCCGGGAGCCGCCTGCAGCAGCGTCTCAGCGATGGCCGACGATTGCAGCATCAGGCCGAAACCCAACGCCGGCCGCTCCCGGCTTGCCTCGGTGAATTGGCCGGTGACCGGTAGGTCTACCGACGTCACGAGATACTGCCCGGCACGGTACTCGTACTCGCGCTCACCCGGCGCAAGGTGTTTGGTGATCGCATCCTTCGACGTCAGCGGCCATTTCGAGGAACGGCCGGCCTGGCGTCGCCGCGCCCGGCCGGCGCACTGATCAATGCTGCCCGCTGCTCGTCGAGCCCAGGTTGTCTTCTCGCTCTGGTCCCGCCCCACTCCAGTCCCGCCTGGTGGAAGGATGGGCCCACTGACCGGGCCAGGGGGCACGAATGACTCAGCCGTTGATCGTTCGCCGTGTACTCGGTGACCGCCCGTTCGCCGAGGTCGGCGAGCCGCGAACCGCCGCAGAAGATTCTCGCCACGGCCACATCGTCGTGGGCGGGGACATCGGGTTGATCCGGTGGCCGTCGTCGGGGAGAGCTGCTGTCGATCGGTGGCCTCACTACCGGATCGGCGTGTACCGGGCCGACGACCTGAGTTGCCGCCACCTGTACCACTCCTACTGGCCGGTGAACTCGATCGACTTCCATCCGTCTCTTCCCCTGGTGGCCGCCGGAACCGGCCGTTACGACGGGAGCTGGGATTTCGACGGTGAACTGCTCCTGGTAAACCTGGAGTCGGGGATGGTGACGACGGCGCTCGAAGAACGCCGCGAGGTGCTGGCCGCCGAGTGGCTGGACGACCGGAGGCTGCGGCTCCTGGTGTCCCCGGAGGACCGCGACTCCGACCATGCCTTCACCCATGCCTTCGAGACCGTGATCGAGCGTGAGGACTGGTCCGCGGTGGCGGACCGCACGGTCGGGTACCGCGAGTTGACCGGTCCGAAGGTGCGGCGGGTGCACCCCCCGGATGCGGATCAGGCCCGCGACCTCCTGAGGGATCGCAGCGTCGGCGCGGCGGCCGGCTGGACGATGCGCCGGCAGGTGCGGGCGACGCAGATGCTGGACGACGGGCGGGTGCTGGCCGCGCTCCAGGGTGCGCGACTGGAATGCTGGCTGACCTCCGGCGAGCTGCAGTGGGCGGTTCCGGATCTCGACGGCGGGCAGCAGATCCATGTCTGCACCGACCAGCGCTCGGCCTGGGTGCACGTGCGGCACACCGGGCGCCTCACGGAATCTGGCTGGCGGCGAGCCGGCAACCTGGTCCAGCGCATATCCCTGGACAGCGGGCGTTCCCTCGAAGAGTTCGATCCCGGCCACGCCGTGACATTCACCTCCGGCCGCGACGGCTGGCTGGCTGTCCGGGCGGCCTGGCCCGCGCGAGACCAGGGGCAGACGATTCTCCTCACGCCCGACAACACGGAGGCGGCACATTTCATTCTGCCGAACCACGACTTCTTCGCCGTCCGACGCGGCAGCGAACCTCTGTTCGTCCAGCGTGCCGAGGGACCGTCCGCGGAGCGTCAACGGGTCGTCGCCATCGCCTTGGAGGAGACGGATGGCAGCCCGTCAGTCCGCCGGCTCTTCCCGCTGGACTGGGACGGCGATCGCACCATGCACCTGTTCGCCGGCCCGGGCACCCAGGTGAGCAGCGACGCACTGGTATACGCGGCCACCCTCCACGATCACCGCGGCCTGCTCCCACAGACCTCGTTCATCGTTCGGCGCCGTCTTCCGGACGGCGCACCGCAGTGGGTGTACGGAACCGACCATCCGGTCACGGCGCTGGACGCCGACGAGGACACCGTCTTCGCCGCCTACCGATCCGGGGAGATCGTGGCACTCGACGCCCGGAACGGCAGCCCGCTCTGGCAACGGGCTCTTCATGTCTCGAGCCGGCCCGTCGTGCCCCTGTCGCTCACGGTTCCCCGTGCCGGCAGACTCCTGATCGGCACGGTGGACGGACGGATCCTGGACTGTGAGACCACGACAGGGCGCGGCGCCGACCGCCCGGGTGCTGCCTCACCGGGCCCGTGACCACAGCGAACAGGGCAACTGCCGCAGGCACGATCCGAGGTAGTCGGCCTGGCCCGGCCGGACCGGCCCCGACACACTCAACTGACAGGTCGCCGCGCTGCGGCACACCTCTCGTGCGGGGATGGTGACGTCCTTGCGGCCCGCGCGAGCCCTCTCCCCTTCGGATCCGAAAGCTGTCCCCGGCCATGCCCCTTGCCCACGGCCTTGGACGACTGGTCGACCATGATGGCCCCCACGATCGGCCCCGAACTGCCACTCGACAACGACCGGGGCGTCATGCGTGCGGCCTGGGCGATCCCCATCGCCGTCGCAGACCCCCGTCGAGGCAGTCCCCCTCCAAGAACCCCCCGAGGAAGTGTTCCCCCCCGTTCCCCTCCACGACCGGGCCCGGGCCCTCCCCCAGCTCTTCGACCACGCCCGTTGAGCCGGACGCCGGGAGTCACCCGAACTGCCCCACCCCCGGGTTTCCGGACATGATCGGGGACTCCGAGGAGAAGAAGTGCCGTGACGACCTGTTGGCCGCCGAACCCACGTCGGGAAAGGAAAAGACATGCGCCTGGACCTCACGGGACGGACCGCGTTGGTGACGGGATCCACCCAAGGCATCGGAGCCGCGATCGCGGCCGGACTCGCGCGAGCCGGCGCCCGGGTTGGAGTCAACGGACGCGACCAGGGCAGGGTCGAGGAGTCCATCAAACACCTCAAGGCCGAAGTGCCGGACGGCGACTTCGTTCCGGTGGCTGCTGACGTCGCGTCCGAGAAAGGCGCCGTCGACGCCCGGGAAGCCCTGCCGGACGTCGACATCCTCATCAACAATCTCGGCATCTTCGGCGCCAAGGACCCGTTGGACATCACGGACGACGAATGGCGTCGCTACTTCGAGGTGAACGTGCTGGCCGCCGTCCGTCTCACCCGGTCGTACCTGCCGCAGATGATCCGACGGGGGTGGGGCCGGATCCAGTACATCGCCAGCGACTCTGCAGTGGTGATCCCCGCCGAGATGATCCATTACGGCGTGTCGAAGACCGCCCTGCTCGCGGTCGGCCGCGGCTTCGCCAAGCAGGCCTCAGGTACCGGTGTCACGGTGAATTCCGTCATCGCCGGCCCCACCCACACCGCCGGCGTCGAGGACTTCGTGTACCAACTCGTCGACCGCGACCTTCCATGGGACGAGGCGCAGCGAGCCTTCATGCGAGAGCACCGGCCACAGTCGCTGTTGGAGCGTCTGATCGAACCCGAAGAAATCGCCAACATGGTGGTGTACCTGAGCTCCGACCTGGCGTCCGCCACCACGGGCGGCGCACTGCGGGTCGATGGAGGGTACGTCGACTCCATCCTCCCGTAGGGGTGTCTTTCCGATCATCGGACTGTCGGTCCGGTCGTGAGGGACGGGGAGATTTCTGATGCCGCGGGGGCGGTGATCGCGCCGTCGCTGCCGCCTACTGCGACGATTTCGTAGTCCTTTCGCCGACCGGACAACGAGCCGAACAGGCCCGTGAGTTGGCGGCGAGGGTGCTCGGAAGGCTGGGGATGCACGTGCATCCCGCGAAGTCCGGTGGAAATGGCGGGGCAGGGGCGCAAAACCGTATCAATGGTTAGCTGCTTCGCGCGCGGCGTAGGCCCGAGAGGCGGGGTGACACCGGACGGGGCTTGATGAGCCGCTGCTCGCGGTCGCCGGCTCCGTACGCGCCGGCGCCCCGGCATGCGGGGCTTCGCCCGCGCGTCGACGCCACCCGCGCCGCCGCCGACCCGCGGCCCAAACCCGGGCGGAGGTCGACCAGCCGGTCGCGATCGACTCCTCGATCGCGCGGGCTCACCTGCACACCGCGGCAAGGGGGCTCGACGAACGCGGACTCGGACGCTCCCGCGGCGGGCCGACCAGCAAGATTCACCTCGCTTGCGACCGGCAAGGCCGGCCGCCGGCGTTCCTTGTCACCCCGGGCGCCCGCAACGACCGCACCCACGCCGAGGCCGTCACCGGCAAGATCCGCGTCTCGTGGTCCGGGACCGGACCGGCCCCGGACCACGAGGGCGTCGGTCAGGTGCCGACGTACGCCGCGAGGTGCTCGCCGGTGAGGGTGGAGCGGGCGGCGACGAGGTCGGCAGGTGTGCCCTCGAAGACGATCCGGCCGCCGTCGTGGCCGGCGCCGGGGCCTAGGTCGATGATCCAGTCGGCGTGCGCCATGACCGCCTGGTGGTGCTCGATGACGATGACCGACTTGCCGGTGTCGACGAGTCGGTCGAGCAGGCCGAGCAGATGCTCGACATCGGCCAGGTGGAGGCCGGTGGTCGGCTCGTCGAGGACGTAGACGCCGCCCTTCTCGGACATGTGCGTGGCCAGCTTGAGCCGCTGCCGCTCGCCACCGGACAGCGTGGTGAGGGGCTGGCCGAGGCTGAGGTAGCCGAGCCCGACGTCGGCGAGGCGCTCCAGGATCTTGTGCGCGGCCGGCGTCCGCGCCTCGCCGGCGCCGAAGAACTCCTCCGCCTCGGTCACCGACATCGCGAGCACCTCGCTGATGTCGCGGCCACCGAGGTGGTATTCGAGCACCGATGCCTGGAACCGCTTCCCCTCGCAATCCTCGCAGGGGGAGGCGACGCCGGCCATCATCGCCAGGTCGGTGTAGATGACGCCGGCGCCGTTGCATGTGGGGCAGGCGCCCTCGGAGTTGGCGCTGAACAGAGCCGGCTTCACACCGTTGACCTTCGCGAACGCCTTACGGATCGGGTCGAGGAGTCCGGTGTACGTCGCCGGGTTGCTCCGCCGCGAGCCCTTGATCGCGCTCTGGTCGACCGACACCACACCCTCGCCGGCCGGGATCGACCCGTGCACGAGCGAGCTCTTGCCGGAGCCGGCGACGCCGGTGACGACCGTCAGCACACCGAGCGGGATGTCGACGTCGACGTTCTGCAGGTTGTTCGCCGTCGCTCCACGGATCTCCAGCGTGCCGGTGGGCTTGCGCACCGTCTCCTTGACGGCAGCCCGGTCGTCGAGATGGCGGCCGGTGACGGTGCCGCTGGCCCGCAGCCCCTCGATGGTGCCCTCGAAGCAGACGGTGCCGCCCTCCGTACCGGCGCCGGGACCGAGGTCGACGACGTGGTCGGCGATCGCGATCGCCTCGGGCTTGTGCTCCACGACGAGCACCGTGTTGCCCTTGTCCCGCAGCCGCAGCAGCAGGTCGTTCATCCGCTGGATGTCATGGGGGTGCAGCCCGATCGTCGGCTCGTCGAAGACGTAGGTGACGTCGGTGAGCGAGGAGCCGAGGTGGCGGATCATCTTGACACGCTGCGCCTCGCCGCCCGACAGTGTGCCCGCCGGCCGGTCGAGCCCAAGGTAGCCGAGGCCGATCTCCACGAACGACTCGAGGGTGTGCTGCAGTGCCGTGAGCAGCGGCGCCACCGACGGCTCCTTGAGGGCGCGGACCCATGCGGCCAGGTCGCGGATCTCCATCGCGCAGGCGTCGGCGATGCTGATCCCCTTGATCTTCGACGCCCGCGCCCCCTCGCTGAGCCGGGTGCCGTCGCACTCGGGGCACGTGGTGAAGGTGACCGCCCGCTCCACGAACGCCCGGATGTGCGGCTGCATCGCCTCCTTGTCCTTGGACAGGAACGACTTCTGGATCTTGGGGATCAGCCCCTCGTAGGTGAGGTTGACGCCGTTGACCTTCACCTTGGTCGGTTCGCGGTAGAGGAAGTCCCGCATCTCCTTCTGGGTGAACCTGCGGATCGGCTTGTTCGGGTCGAGGAAGCCCGACTCGGCGTAGATCCCCACGGTCCACACGTTGTCCGACTTCCAGCCGGGGATGGTGAACGCGCCCTCTGCGATGGACTTGGAGTCGTCGTAGAGCTGGGTGAGGTCGATGTCGGAGACCTTGCCCCGGCCTTCGCAGTGCGTACACATGCCGCCGGTGCGGTTGAAGGTCGCCTTCACCGTCTTCTGGTTTCCGCGCTCGACGGTGATCGCACCGCTCGCCCGGACCGAGGCGGTGTTGAAGGAGTACGCGCTGGGCGGGCCGATGTGCGGCTTCCCGAGCCGGCTGAAGAGGATGCGCAGCATCGCGTTGGCGTCGGTGGCAGTGCCGACCGTCGAACGAGGGTCGGCACCCATGCGCTGCTGGTCGACGATGATCGCGGTCGTCAGCCCGTCGAGCACGTCGACCTCGGGCCGCGCCAGCGTCGGCATGAAGCCCTGCACGAAGGCGCTGTAGGTCTCGTTGATCAGCCGCTGCGACTCCGCGGCGATCGTGTCGAACACCAACGAGCTCTTGCCCGAGCCGGAGACTCCGGTGAAGACCGTGAGCCGGCGCTTCGGGATCTCGATGCTGACGTCCTTGAGGTTGTTCTCGCGCGCGCCGTGCACGCGGATCAGTTCGTGGCTGTCGGCAGCGTGCAGCGCAGGCGACTGCGTGTCGGTCCTCGTGGCCATGCTCTTCGTGTCTCCATCTGTTGGGCGGGGCCGCCTCTGCGGTCTCCGTCGGCGTCGCCTGGCTCGATCTAACCAGCTCGAGCAGTACGTCTGCTTCTCCTTCGCTTCGGCCCGTGGAGCCTCTGGGCCCCGGCCACTCGGTGCGCCGGGCCGAGTGTCAGACTAACCAGCGGCCGTCGCGCATCAGCTCGCGGTCGGGCATCTCGTTCAATTCGCGCCAAGCCTGGATGCGTCGCGGGGAGTTGCCGGCAGGTGGGTCCCGCGAATGGTGATGTCCATGGCGGTCACGCTAGCTGCGGCTCGACGCCGGTGCTTCTCGATTCCTGATCGGTCTGGTCACCTGTTTCGCACGCACGACGGCATCCCCACCGTCGCGCGCCGCGTGGCGCCGGTAGGTGCTGGGCGGATCCGTCGCCGTTCCGGTCACCATCGCAGCAGCACTGACCATCGCCATGAACGTGGCCGCAGGACTGTTCACCGCCCGCCTTTACCACTACGGCCCCCAGGCTGCCGCGAACATCGCCACTACTCTTCTGGGACGTGGCGAGTTCGCACTCGTTCTGGCCGCCATGGCCGCCACCGCCGGCCTCGACGGCCGCCTCGCCCCCTTCATCGCCAGCTACGTCCTGGTCCTCGCCGTACTCAGCCCCATCGTCGCCGGGCGCGCCCACCTGCTCGCCCGTCTCCTCCAGGGCGCGACCTCCCGCCTGCACGGCCACCGAGCCCGCATCTCCACACCGCGTGCGGACCACAGCCCGCCCGACACCACTGACCACAGCCCGGCCGACACCGCCGCTCTCACCCCCGCCGGCACCCCCGCCAACAGCGACAGCGCCCCGCCGTCCGCACCCGCTCAGCCGCGGCACCCACCCACGCTGTGATGTGTCCCCGGCCACCTCATCGGGCGACTTGACTCCCCGCTGCGGCGGCTCGGCCACGAGCGTCACCTCCCGGGCTGAGGTGGCGCCGGTCCTGCTGCTGCAGCGGAATCCAGGGAAGACAAGGCCGGCAGTACACACCACAGGTGCTGCTGGGACATGTTCCTGGACAGGAGGGCTGGGCCCAGGGCACGGCTTCGAGGGCGTAGCTGGGTCCCTGGGTCCGACGCCACAGACGACCCGTGACGGGTTGGGCAGGTCAGACCCGCCAGGAGCGGATGCGGTCGGCCGCGTCGTATCCGTCGGCGCGTCCGGCGTCGATGTCACGGGCGAGGTCGATCAGCGCGCCGTACGGCGGGTCGATGGCCTCGCTCACGGCGTCCATGTACGACATGACGATCGCGGCCCCGTACAAGGCGTTGCGGGCCGGGAGGGGCGCAGCCGGATGATGGCGTGCATGAGGGCGGCTGCGCGCCAGGCGTTGTCGACGGTGACGCCGACCTGTGGGGTGTTGACGCGGTGACGGGCCACAGCGGCCACGAGGTTCGAGAACTCGTGGACCGAGGGGCGCTTTTGGGCAACACCTCCGCCTGGCGCTCCAGAAGCCGGCGGATGTCGCTGTGGAGCTCCACCACAGGCCGCCCGGGACGCATCCAGTCGAGCCGGGGCATCGTCCGGGAAGGCCACGTCGAACGCGTCCGCGTTCTCGGCGACGAATGTGCGGAAGACCTCTGCGGCGCCTTCGAGGCGGGGGTCGCGAACAGCGTTGCGCGCGGCCTCGGTGATGAGCGCGGTCACCGTGGTGCCCTCGGTCTCGGCGCTGCGCGATGAGCTGACCGGCCGGCTTCTCGGTACGTTGCGCCACGCCGGCGCGTGAGCGCTGCACCCTCTTCTGCACCGGATTTGGCTGCTCGGGCTGACCGGCCACGACCGATGGACGGATCCGCACTGGCCGGGCCACCGGGTCGCAGGTGAATGGCTTCCGTCGGTTCGCCCAAGCTGCACATGGACGTGCCCTGCGGCCTGTTCGGCCGCAGGGCACGTGATGCCTGGGCGAGGTCAGCCGCGAGCGGCCGCGCGACGCCTGCGGGTCGCGACCAGGATGCCACCACCGGCCAGGACCGCGGCGACTGCGGCACCGGCGATCACCGGGGTGGCGCTGGATCCACCGGTCTCCGCGAGGTCACCCGGCGCCGGGGCGCTGGTCGACGGTACGGGAGCATCGGAGCTGGGCTGCTCGGAGCTCGGGGTGTCCGAGGGCTCCGGCGTCTTGGACGGCTCGGGCGTCTTCGACGGCTCAGGCGTCTCCGACGGCTTCGGCGTCTCCGAGGGCGGCGTGGATTCGCAGACCGGAGAGGTCTTGGTCTCGTCGCGCGAGAACCTCTCCCCGTCGCCCGCCTTCACGACGAGGCGCACGGGAACCTCGGTCTTGTGCTCGGGCAGCTTCAGCGTGTCGTGGAACTCGCGCCCGAACTCCTTGGCGGGCAGCAGGTCCTTGCCGTCGACGGTGATGGTCACCGTGTTGGTGACGTCGTCGTTGTATGCCTTGAGATCGACGGTGACCTCGGAGCAGGTCACCGTCCACACGGGCGTGTGGGCCGACACCGGAGTGGCACACAGGCCCACTCCGACGAACCCAACGGCCACGCCCGCTATCAGAGCGCCCGAGCGCTTCCACGCACGGGTGGGTACCTTCATCTGTCCTCCACGCACATCCGTACATCGGGGGGGTTGATGCGAGCGCACGGTACTCCCCCCTCGCACCCCGCCGCGCACCGCCCCTCGGACATGAGTCGGCAGCTACCTGTGCCGGGTGCCGGAAGGGCCCGGCCCTGGCCGGGCCGCGCTGTGTACGTGGACGTACGCGCCCTCCGGTGGCCCCGGGCGGAAGGTCTGGCTATCGGTCGACCCGGTACAACGGGTCCTCGTCCGGGAACAGGCCCACCTTCGCGGCGGCGAAGGCCAGTTCCCGCACGTGGCTCCTCCCTCTTCGTTCGTGTTCGAACTCCAAGGCGGCGATACCGGTGAGGTCGCCACCGGACTGCGGCTCCGGGGCATGGGGCCGGGGCGACGCTTTGCCTGTGCATCCTGACGACCGTGCACTCGAGCTCGTACTGATTCCTCTCCAACTCGAACAGACGGGTGAGCAGGTCCCGTTGGAAGCGACACCGTCCTCCGGCGTGCGGCACGCGCTGCGCGTGATCCAGGCGCTGGTGCCGCACCTTCCGGTGCAGCAAGGGTGGCGACGCGCTCGACGGCCCTACGGCGGCGCCTCGAGCAGGGGTGCGGCCCTACAGCCTTGCGGCTGTGAGCTCATGGCGATCCCCGCCTACTCACTCGCGCGCTTGCGTGCCCGGTAGGCCGCAGCCTTGATCCTGTTGCCGCACGGATCCATCTTGCACCACTCCCGACGCGCCCCTCGGGAATGATCGATGTAGATCTGGGTGCAGTCGGGATTCGCGCATTCCTTGAGCAGCGGGACCTCTGGTCCACTGAGGACTGCAATGGCGTCCCGGGCAACGTAAGAAAACGCCTGCTGAATAGTGGCTTCAACGCTGCGTCCGGCCGCGGTGAGCCGCGGAACAGGAGGCGGTTGGCGTGCCACGTCATTCACCAGGGTCAACGCATCCTGGTCATAGCTCTCACCGGCAATTCTCGCGACGACCAGCTGATAGATCGCTTCCCGCAGAGTCACCGCCTTGCGGACATCGACAGACCGACAGGCGATGTCACTCTCTGTGATTCCGCATTCGCGGAACCATGAGTTGAGACTCGTCGGCGAGTGGAGCATCTCCCGGGGACTGGGGCCGCGCCGTACGCGCAGCGTTCCAGCGAAGTCGAGCGCCGGGCGTCCGGCGGGAAAGGCATGCTCCATGTCACCATTCTGACAGGTGACGATTTGGGATGCAACACGGCCGCCGGGGGGACGTACGCTTCGCATCGCGTTTGAGATCTTACTCAGCGGGGTGACTGCGCAGTTCCCCGATGGCCGCTATCGGACACGAGCCCGACCGTGACACGAGCAGGGCGCTGAAAGGGCGGCCAACTCTTGCATCGGGCACGGCGGCCTCGCCCGAGGGGTCGGCAATCGGCAGCCCCAGAACCATTGATGCGATGTGGATTCGACCGGCCGACCGGCAACCGCGCTACTCGGCCCAGGGCTCGAAGCCGGTCTCGAGGACGGCTACCAGGGATGTGCGCAGTTGAGCTGCCTCTCCAGTCCCGAAGTTCTCCTCGAACCGGGCTTGCACGGCTTTCCACAGCGGCAGCGCCGCCTTCATCCGGGCAAGGCCGTCCGGCGTGATCGTAACGATCCGTGCGCGGCGGTCGGCCGCCGAAGGCTCGACGGTCACCAGGCCCTCGCGCGCAAGCGGCTTGAGGTTCGACGCCAACGTCGTGCGGTCCATGGCAATCATGTCGGCGAGACCGGTGATCGTTATTTCGTCGTGACCGCTGAGCTTCTGCAGGATGCTGAACTGCGTCGCCCGAAGACCGACCGGGGCCAGGGCCTTGTCGTACGTCGCACTGAGGTACCGGGCCGCCTTGCGCAATGCAAGGTTGTTGCAGGTGTCGGCGAGGTCCGTCGGCGTAGGGGTCATGCTCTCCTCCAGAACGTCCCGGATGCAATAAGAGTATATGCACCTAAACGCGGAGGGGGCACCCCACCCCCAGCGAGGAGCGGCGGGACTGGAGGCGAAGACCGCGACCCGCCTTGCCGTCCGGAATATATGAGCATATGCTCCTATTGGAGAGCAGTGGCACGTTGCCCCTCTCCAGGCCCTCCGTGCGCCACATCCCCCCATCAGAAAGCCCTGTCAATGACAACCCCCATCGGATCCACCTCCGAGCGCGAGCAGTCGCCCTCCGCGGCGGCCGAGCCATCCTCCAGGCTCAGCCACGCCGCCCGCCGGCCGCCGGTGAGGGCCTGGCTCCAGCCGACAGTGATCGCCCTGGTCGTCGTGGCGGCCTTCATCGCCTGCTACGTCGGCCTGCAGCGCGACCCCCAGCCCCACCAGGTGCCCATCGCCGTCACCGGTCCGGACCTGCCGGGCGAGATGCGCCAGGCTCTCGGCGACGCCGTCGAGGTCCACCCCGCCGCTGATGCCGAGGCAGCTCGCCACGCACTGGAACACCACGACGTCGTGGCCGCGCTCAGCACCGACAGCCAGGGCCGGCTGCGCCTGGAGATCGCAGGAGCAGCCGGCACGTCCACCACGTCGGTCGTGAAAAGCCTCGTCGACGCCTACGCCCACGGTGCAGGCAAGCACGTCACCACCGAAGACGTCGTCCCCCTGACTCACTTCGACGCCCGGGGACTGGCCGGCTTCTACATGGCCTTCGGCGTGACCCTGGCCGGATTCGTCCTCGGCACGAACGCTCTCGGCCTGGCCACCGTCCTGCACCTGCGCCACCGATTCCGGCTACTGGCCGGCGCCTCCCTGGCCATCGGCACCGTCGCAGCGATCATCGCCGGCCCCGCCATGGGGGCGGTCCCGGCCCCGGTCATCCCACTCGCCCTGACTCTCACCCTCCTCGCAGCAGCGGCCGCATTCACGACCAAACTCCTCGGTACCTATCTCGGCCCCATCGGCATCCCGGTCGCCACCCTGGTACTCCTCACCGTCGGCAACGCCACCAGCGGCGCCACCATTGGCGCCGACCTGCTGCCCACCGCGGCCCGAGCCATCTCCGCACTCCTGCCACCCGGAGCAGCCGTCCGCGCCATCACCGACCTGAGCTACTTCAACAGCGCACACGCAGCAGGCCCCGTGATCACACTCACCCTCTGGGCCGCCATCGCCGCCCTCCTGCTCGGCCTGCGCCCCCGCCTGATGCGGCGGCGCACCGCAGCCCCCGCCTGACCCATGACCCCGACCCCGATCGCTTCGCCACCGCGAGGCCGGAGTCCGGAAGACCTGGATGCTGGGCCACGCAGGAATCGCCCGTCCGGGGAGGGCGCGTCGGGTGAGCCGACAAGTGGGGAAGTGCGAGGAGCTCGGGGCGGCTGGCCGTGCGTCACCCAGCCCCCTGCCGGCCACTCCCATCCCGACATCACCGCCTTGACAGGTGACGACTGTATTGCGACCATCTAGTCACCTCCTGAACCGGTGACGCACGATGAAGGTCCCCACCAAGGAGCTTTCTCGACCTACGAGACTCGCCACGTTCGTACTTTCCGATGAGGACATGTAATGCCGAACAGCTACACCGCCGTTGTGAACGTCACCGGCGAAGGCCGCAACGGTGGCCGCGTCCAGTCCGACGACCGCCTGCTGGAGACCACTCTGTCCCTCCCCAAGGAGCTCGGTGGGGCCGGCACTGCCACCAATCCCGAACAGCTCTTCGCTGCGGGCTGGGGCTCCTGCTTCCTCGGCGCCGTCCGGCGGGCCGCCGCCGACCGCAAGGTCAAGCTGACCAGCACCGAAATCAACGTTGAGATGACCCTGAACCACAGCGACGGCGAGTACTCCCTCGCGGCCGTCCTCAGCCTCGAACTCGGCGGCGTCGACCAGGACAAGGCCACCGAGCTCGCCAACGCTGCCCACCAGCTCTGCCCCTACTCGAAGGCCACGCGCGGCAACATCCCCGTCACCATCAACGCCACTGCCGTCTGACCCAACCGAGAACCGGCCGACCTCAAACCCGGCCCCTCGAGCGGCGGGTCCCGCATCCGCAGCCGAGCGACACTCTGACGGCACCATCGCCGTCGGCGGCCCCGACCTCGACGTGCCGGCCGGACGAACGGACGGATCGCCGTACTGGTCGACCCGTCGCGTTGTGGTGTCGGCGTTCGTGTGCAACTACCCAGCCAGGTACACGGAAACGTCGCCGGCACAGAAGCTGGACGCCGGAGCGCTGGGGCCACCCGCGCATCGCCGGCCCGAGCCCGGTTGTGGAGCGGAGGATCAGCGTGGGATCAGCGAGCCCTTGCCCGTGACCGTCAGGCGCGCCTGATGCCCGCCGGGTGAGCAGTTGCGGCCGTTGGGATAGGTGGGCTTCGGGGTGATACTGATCTGTCGGTTGAGCACGGTGGCGTCCCGCTGGCTCTTGAGCACCAGCGTGACGTCCACCGGCCTTCCTGGCAGGTCACGTATGACCGCGAAACCGGGCCAGACAGAGGGGTTGGGTGTGCGGGGAGTCCGCGTTGGCGGGCTTTCCGTAGCGATGGCGGACTGTGTGGTCATCACGGGGTTGCCCGGGCTTGCCGGTTCTTCCGGCCGGGTCTCCCGCAGCTGCAGCGTGCGGGTCCGGCAGGTGCCGTCCCAGCAGGCCGTGAGGATCGCGTCGGCCACCGTGTTCGCCAGGTCCGGGTGGACCTCGACCCGGATCCCTGCGGGGGCGTCAATCAGGGTGCAGAGATGGGTGGCTCCCGCGGATCCCCCGCACGCGGTCAGCAGTGCAAGAGCCGCCAAGGGGGCCGTCCATCCGGCGTTCCGACTCACGCTGACTCCTCGGCAGCCGTCCACGTCTTGATCATGGCCGCACGCAGTGGCGGTAGCAGTGGCATCACCTTGCTCTACCCGGACCGTCGCGTGCCATCCCCTCCTGAGCAACGGAAGGTAACCGTTGCTTCAACAATCAGCCGTCAACGCTTCATGATGACCGTGACGTGCCTCTCCGTGTCACCGGCCGGACCGGGTCGGAGGTGTGCTTGGCGCCTCGGCCCGCGACGGCGGGATCCGCAGCCCGAGCCGGCCGGGTCGACCGCCGTCGGCAGTCGACCCGGCCGCGGCCAAGGTCTCGTTCGCCACGAGGCTTCCACGGGAGGCCGCCGACGAGAGCTCCGTTGCACAGGCTTCCACCCCTCCGAAGTCATGGGCCGGCCAGCAGCACCTCCAGCGCCACCGCCGTATCCGGATAGCGACCGGCGAGCACCGCGCCCTGCGCGTCGGGATCCGCCTTCTCCCAGGTTCCCTCGCAGCCCAGCAGACTCGCCACCGCCTCGCACGTCTCGGGATGGGCTGCGAGCAGCACGCCGGCGTGGCCGCCGCGCGCGCGCCGCACCGGACGCGCGGCTTCCGGCTCCGGATGCGCCAGCCACGGTGGCACCCACTCGTCCAGCGCTGTCAGCCGGCCGGGGAAGATCCGCCCGGCCTCACGCATCAGCACCGGGGCCAGCTCGGCGCCGCCCGATCGAAGGGTGCTGATCAGGGTCGGCAGCCACGGCAGGAGCACCGGATCCGGCAGCCGTCCGAACGCGTTCGACACTGCCTCCACGACGAAGTCGGTGAGGCCCGGGACGGGCTCCAGGGCGTGTACGAAGCCGCTGAGGTAGCGCGGATAGGCAGGCACCACCAAAGGGTTGCCGAGCAGGTCGTCGCACCTCGTTCGAAGGTCCGCGCGGGAGAGGTGTCCGAGCTGTGTCTGGGCCGCCCACAGCAGCGCGGTCTTCGACGGGTCCTGCGGATGCGACTGGGCAACGGCCAACTCCAGTTGGGTCCGGTCGCAGCCCAGGGACAGGGCCAGGCTCTCCATGCTGAACAGGAAGCCCAGCATCGCCGCCACGTGGCGGACAGTGGCGTCGTCGTCGGTGAACGCCGTCGGCAGCAGGGTGCAGTAGTGCGCGTAGCCGGTCTTGACGAACGATTCGATCCACGACGGCAGCGCCGGCTCGCTGGTGCGGTAGTACGCCAGCAGCAGCCGCACCCGGCGCAGCACCTCCGGCGCGCCGTCGACGCTGCGCTCGGCGGACAGCACCTCCAGGGCGTGTGTGCCCAGCTCGTCGGCGAGACGGCGGCTGCGCAGGTACAGAGTCGCGTCCTCGACGGCTTCCAGGACGGTCGCAGCGGTGGCCTGCGGGCCGTACGTCGTACGGCGCAGGCGCTGCTCCAGGACCTGCTCGATGCTGACGCCCTCGTAGCCGAGCTCGATGAGAGCACGCTGGTGGGTGCCCAGCGCCAGGTCCCACGACTCCTGGATCGGCCGCTCCCCCAGCCGGCGCTCGCCCATGATCGGCCGCGCGGCGCCCTGTGGCATCAGGTACCGCAGCATCCACAGCACGTCGGAACAGCGCTCGAGTTCCGGCTGGGAGGCGATGTCCAGCAGCGCCCGTTGCACGCCGCGCTGCTGGAGGTTCAGGTTCAGGGGAGCGAGCCGGTCGTGCACGTCGCGCGCCAGGGGTGGCATCGCGTCGTAGCCGACCTGGCCGATCCGGTCGCCTCCCATCATGATCTCCACGAGGCGGCGCACGTCGCGCCGGCCCGGCACGGTGTCCTTCTCGATGCAGGTGACGGCCGCGTCCTGGAAGTCGTACGGCGTGGGCTTGGCCCGGTCGCGCATCCCGGCCAGCAGGATCGATGTCTCGAACACCGCGATGGCGTCGGCGGTGGAGGCGAGGTAGCCGTTGCGGCGCGCGGCGCGCACGATCTCCACCGACCAGCCGAGCAGTTCGGCCTCGTCCAGCCGGTCCAGGACAGGCGGTCGCCGCAGGAAGCCGGTGAGCTTGTCCGAAGCCGGGAGCGCCGGTACGGGAGCCGTCGCGGCCGCGGTCCTCCCGGGGTTCGAGTTCCTCACGCCCGCCTGTCCCGCCAGGCGGTACGGTTTCACGCGCGTGCGCTTGACGTTCTTAGCCCAGACCGTCGCGGCGATCGACACCGAGCCGCTGGCGAGGCCGAACTGGGCCTCGATCGCCGCGTGGCTGGACGGAATCAGGCCGTGCTGCCACTTGGTGGCACTGCGCGGGCTGATCTCGAAGGTGTCGGTGCCGTGTACGCCGAACCCGGGGATGCGACTGGCCGCGTGGTAGGCGCCGCAAATGTAGAGGCAGTCCGCGGGGTCGGTGCCGGTGGCGGCCAGGTGCTCGCGCATCCTGGTCCACATGTAGCGCTCGCGGTCCTCATCCACGCGCACCCGATGGGGGTCGCCGGGTGCGAGGCGCCGGAAGAGGCTCCCGATCAGGAGCATGACCTGGCGGTAGGTGTCGTGGTCGCTGTCGCCGAGCGGCAGTTCGACGTACTGGTGCCACCACTCCGACCAGTGCCGCACCCTGCCGTGGCGCAGGAGGTGCTCCTCCAGTTCGGCGAACCGCGGCCGCAGGTCGCCGATCTCCACGCCGACCGCGTCGCCATGAAGTGCGGCCTCCTCCTCGGCGGGCCGTGCGTCCGGATCGGCCTGCCCGTCGGCGTGCGTGTCGCGTGCGTCCCACTGGAAGACGTGGTCCGAGGAGCGGTCGACGAGGACCAGTTCGACGCCCGGCGTGTCCAGTGCGTAGGCGATCGCCTGGTACTCGGCCGAGGCCTCGGTGATCGGTGCGACCACCGACAGCGGAGACCACTCGGCCGGAAAGCCGTCGACCTGGCTCGCGAACGCCTGGACCGCCACCGGGAGTCTGCAGTTGCGCAGTTCGGTCACCAGCGGCGCCATGTCCTCGCACAGCTCCAGGTACACGACCTTCGGTTGCTTCTCCCGCAGGCGGCGTGCCATCGCGATCGCCGAGGCAGGCGAGTGGTGGCAGACGGGGAAGATCTCCAGTGGCTCGCGCACCGCGCGGTCGACGTCGTCGACGATGCCGAGGAGGATGCCCTCCAGGGCGTCGGGCCCGTCGGCGAACGCCGCGGCTGCCTCCTGTAGTTGCCCGCGCAGTGCTGCGAAGGTCCCCTCATGCGTGCTGCTCATGAAAGCGTGGCGATCGCGTCGCGGCCGCCCTCCAGGAACTCGGGCCAGGACCCGCCCTCTTCCTTGCTGCGCGGCTCGACGACACCGTGCAGGTACTTGTTGAGGATGGCCAGGTCTTCGGGCTCGCGCCGGGCCAGTGACCCGACGAGCGAGGAGGCCAGCGTCTGGGCGGTCAGGGCACGCTCACCGAAGAAGTTGCTGTGCAGGATCGCGTCCTCGAGCACGCCGATCTGTTCGGCGGTGGACAGGGCGGACTCCAGTTTCTCGTCGTCGCTACCGGCCGCGGCCGCCGACGCGCGGAGGTCGGCGAAGCTCTGCAGCAGCACGTCGAGCAGCGTCGGCGGCACGTCCAGCTCGATCTGGTGACGGCGCAGCAGTTCCTCGGTGCGGAAGCGGACGATCTCCGCCTCGCTCTTCTTGTTCGTCACCACCGGAATGCGTACGAAGTTGAAGCGGCGCTTGAGCGCCGAGGACAGGTCGTTGACGCCGCGGTCACGGCTGTTGGCGGTGGCAATGACCGAGAAGCCGGGCCTGGCAAAGATGATGTTGTCGCTGTCCAGCTCGGGAACCGAGATGTACTTCTCGGACAGGATCGAGATAAGAGCGTCCTGGACGTCGCTGGTGGAGCGGGTGAGCTCCTCGAAACGGCCGATCGCGCCGGTCTCCATCGCGGTCATGATCGGCGAGGGGATCATCGACTCCCGCGACTGTCCCTTGGCGATGACCATGGACACGTTCCAGGAGTACTTGATGTGGTCCTCGGTGGTGCCGGCCGTGCCCTGCACGACCATCGTGGAGTTGCGACTGATTGCGGCGGACAGGAGCTCGGCCAGCCAGCTCTTGCCGGTGCCGGGGTCGCCGATGAGCAGCAGGCCTCGGTCGGAGGCCAGCGTGACGATGGAACGCTCGACGAAACTGCGGTCGCCGAACCACTTCTGCGGAATCTCCCGGTCCAGGCCGTCGGAGCGCTCGGAGCCCAGCACGAACAGGCGGACCATCTTCGGGGACAGACGCCAGGAGAAGGGCTTGGGGTTGTCGTCGACGGACTCCAGCCAGTCCAGTTCCTCGGCGTACTTGAGCTCGGCGGGGGCGCGCAACAGGTCGGACATACCAGGGCCTTTCTGAACAGGTCTTAAGCGAGAAATGACGTAAGTTCGTGGACGAGCTTGCGGATGTGGCCGGAGATCACCGGCGTACCCAGGCCCTTGAAGCGTTCACGGAACCAGGGGTTGACTTCCTGGCGGCCGGAGCTGGTGACCGATCCGACCGGGATGAACTTCACTCCGGAGCGGTGGACGGCCTCGATGCCCTCGAACAGCGGCTGGGAGCGGTCGAACTCGTAGAAGTCGGAGATCCACACCATCACGGTGTCCGCGGGGTCGGTGATCTTCGGGCGGGCCATGGCCATCGCGACGGGACCGTCGTTTCCACCACCGAGGTTGGTGCGCAACAGAGCCTCGAACGGGTCGTTCACCCAGGGGGTCAGGTCGAGGGCACGCGTGTCGTACGCGATCAGGTGGACGTCCACCTTCGGCAGTCCGGCGAAGATCGACGCCAGGATGGTGCAGTTCACCATCGAGTCGACCATCGAGCCCGATTGGTCCACGACGACGATCAGCCGCTGGGGTGTCGTCTTGCGGGCGGTGTGCCGGTAGTAGAGGCGGTCGACGTACAGCCGCTCTTCCTCCGGGCTCCAGTTGGTGAGGTTCTTCCAGATCGTGCGGTCGAGGTCGAGGTTGCGGAACACCCGCTTGGGCGGGACGGAGCGGTCCAGGGCACCGGCCGTGGCGTTCTCCACCTGCGTGCGCAGCACGTCGGCGACCTCGTCGACGAAGCGGCGGATCAGGGCCTTCGCGTTGGCCAGGGCCACGCCCGAGAGGTTGTTCTTGTCCCGTAGCAGTTGCTCGATCAACGACATGCTCGGGGTCAGCTGCGCGGCGAGCTTGGGATCGGCGAGCACCTCGCGCAGGTGCATCCGCTTGACAAGGTCGGCCTCGATCGCGCCGAGTTCCGGGCGGATCGCCGGAATCAGCCGGCTGAGATCGGGCGTCGTGCTCAGGCCTCCGGTGCCGGTCCGGCTGACGCCCGTTCCCGCGGCGCCTGGCCCGGCGCGGCCGCCGCGCAGCTCGCCGGGCTTGCAGCCGAGCGCGCGCTCCAGCCAGCCCGCGTCGGACTGCCAGCGCGCCAGCTGCCCGGCGGTGACCGTGCCGGAGCCGGAGGCGAAGACGTTGAGCAGCACCTTCGACACCAGAGCCGCGCGTCGTACTTCGGCGGCCCGGTCGCGTGCACCGTCGGAGGCGTCGGGTTCGGGGTCGAGGTCGGGCGTCATCAGACCGTCGAACTCGGCGGCGAGCTCCGGGTGGCGCTGCACGATCGAGTCGACGGAGGCCTGCGGATCCAGCAGCGCGGACGGCAGACCGATGTCCTCGACGACGGCGAGGCTCGCCGATTCCAGCGTGGCCTGCTCCTCGTGGTCGAAGAGGCGGGCGAGGAGCCGCCAGTACAGGACCTGACGGCGGCCGTCGTGGGGGCCCGCCCCGGGGTTCTGCGGGGTCTCACGGTGGGCCGATTGCCCGGTTCCGGATGTTTCCCCGGTGGTGTGCTCCGTCATTTCCGCAGCAGCCTCCCAGCACGCTCCCGCAGCACGGCCACGGCGTCGGTGGCAGCCTTCTCGGCCTTGACGCCGGCCTTGTCGGTCGTGCCCCCGGCCCAGCCCCCGGCGTGGATCGCGACCGCCTTCTTTCGTACGGTCGTCTCGACGGCCAGGGGCTGGACGCGATATTTCCCGGCGTCCCAGCGGAGCAGCCCGATGCACGCGCCCGACGTCGCGACGGCCTCGGGGGTGAGCGGACCGGCGATCGGAATGCGGTCGGTGTCGACGGCGAGAGGGTGTCCTGCGACGGTGAACGTCAGTGCATCGTCGTCCTGCTGGGCGGTGTAGCCCTCCAGGAACACGGGTACGGCGATGCGTGCCGGGTGCCGGTCCAGCGGTGCGGTCACCGGGGCGGATGCGGTGGGCAGGGCGACGCGAGCGGTGACGAAGGCGTCGGCGGGCTCACCAAGGCGTGCATGGTCGTCGCTCCAGACCAGGTCGCCCTCGACGGTGACCGGCATGTCGGAGAGGTCCATCGAGCGGCCTTCGCTGACGGCTGTCAGGAGCAGCATGTGCGGGCGGAGCAGCTGCCACAGGCCCGCCCCTACGACCGTGTCGGGCTTCGGCACCGAGACACTTGCGCGCACCAGGCGGGGCGCGGTGCCGTCGTCGGGCTCGAACACCGCGTGGACCTGGGCCTGTACGGCGGTCGCGTGTTCCTGCAGGTCGACGCCGATGGGCAGAAGACGGCCGGTGGCGGTACCGGCCGTCGGCACGTCGGCCGCACCGGGCAGCGTCAGCAGCATCGCGCGCGACCACAGGTCGGCCCAGCGGCGTGCCGGGACGCGTTCCAGGGCCGCGCCCGGGCAGCATGCGGCGAGCTCGGCGGAGAACCCGTCAAGGAGGGTCGCCAGGCGACGCAGGTTCGGATCCGGAAGCATCGCGGAGACGACGTGCGCCGAGCCGGAGACGACGTCGTGGTCGATGCCCTGCCACCCGACGCGCGCGAGATCGGACAGCCAGGAGCGGGCGGCTGCGAGCAGGTTCGCCCCCGTCTGTCCTCCGGGTGCCGGTACGGTCTCCTCGCCGCGGGGCCGACCGGTCGCCTCCTCGACGCGGCTCATGAGTGCGTCGTGGACGGAGCCGACCAGTGCCGTACGCGCGGCAGCGAGGGCGACGAAGTGGTCCTCGCCCGCGGCTCCTGCCGCCGCCTTCTCTGCCGCCTCGGCGACCCTGGCGGCCAGGGGCGTCCCCGCTGCGGCGTCAGCGAGCTCGGTCAGGCCGGCGGCCTGGGCGGGTTGGGGACGGAGCAGTCCGGCGACGAGAGCCCGGTCAAAGGCCTCGACGGCCGCCAGGGTCTCGTCGAGCCCGTCGATGGTTCCGGCGAGCAGGTCGGCGCGCATCACGCCACCGCCCGGGTCGGCGGGAACCACTGCATCTCCGGCAACGGCGCGGTGGTCGGAGCGAGTTCCAGGTAGGCCAGGTGCCGCAGGAAACGGCTGAAGACGGGCGCGGCGGCCTTGGGGTCCCCCTTCGGCGGAGGGGTGTTGCTCATGTGGACAGCGATGGTCTGCGCGCCGGACTCCCCGTCCACGATCTCAACCCTCAGGTAACGGGCGACACGCTCGACGCCGTACTGCAGCACCGCCTCATCGACCAGGGCCCGAATGTGATTGCAGAACGAGCCTCGCGCACCGCCGCAGGGCCGGTTGTTGTTCGTGCTGCAAGTGAACGCATACGTACCGGCCGCGACCGACGAGACATAGACCCGCTCGATGTCCGAGCCGCTGGACACCACGCCCTGCAAGCGCCCGTCGGCCAGTTCGACGAACGGAACCTTGGCGAGCTTGCGCGGCCGTGCGGGTGCTGTCACCCGTGCCGTGCTCGACCTCTCCCAATCTGACAACGCGCCATCTCCTCAGGGTCAAGTGGACTACCGCGCCACAGCGGCGGTACACGGCTGAACATACTTGCGACCACTGACAGCGCTGATCACGGAGGCAGGGGCACATCACGCGCATCACACGCTGCTCGGACCGGAAACAAGGCGCCGCAATGATGACGAGGTCGTGTCCCTTGTGCACGGGCAGGAGGAAGCTGGGATTCGACGTCGGGAGCAGGACGATCACAGTCGAACAGCGGCGGCTTCCATCGTGGTGCAGGACGGTCGCCCGGATCTTCCGCAGAGCCTCGTCCAGCCACTGGCTCCACGCTTCCCACGCCGGAACCGGGCTCTGAGCGCAACCAGACGCCACTCGCCCGCACCGTGCCTGCGTTCGCGGTGCGCATCGCACGCTCCCGAGAGCGCGATCAGGAGGTGCCCGGGTTCGCAGATCTGGCGTTCGCTTGGCCGAGAGCCCCTTCGCCAGATGGCGCCTCCCCACCGTGGCGACGGGTTGGCGCCCCCGATAGGGGCCACCATCCGGCGCCAAGGGCGGAGGGGGTGGGTTCGCGGACGGTGCGGGAGGGTGCTGCCGTGCAGATGTTCGTGCTACCGCCCGGTCCGCACCTCATCTTGACCCCGGCAACTGTTCTCGCCGAGGTCATCGTCCGGACGGCCGCCGTGCTCGGTGCCGACTGGGGGTGTCCACCGCTTCCGGGCCGAGGGGCCTGGAGTCGGGGTCGGAAGGCGAACCTTCGGGATGCCCCGTCCGCCGACTCTCGAGCCGGCCCACGCCAGTTGCCGCGACCCCGCAACCCACGTAGGCCGTCGCCTGTCCCGGATCCCGATCGGAGCGCCCGCCTCACAATCCGACTGCAATATTCGATGAGGGCTCCTTCAGCTGCCGTTGGCGGGCTCCTTCGGCCAGCCGGTCTGAGGGCCTTTGCGGGTCAGGAGCCTGATCACGAGTGCGATCTGAGCATTCCTGGCCCTACGGACGCACACGCGCGGGCTGGCACCCCGGCGCCACCCGGCCCGCGGCGCGGGGCGCGGCCCGGGCGGGGCGGGAGTGCAAGGCCGGTCAGCGGCCCAGCTGGAGGGTCGCGATCTCCCACGGCCGCAGTGCCAGCCGCACCGCCCCGTCGGTCACGGACAGCGCCTCGCCCGGCCGGCCCAGCAGGTCGGCGCGTCGCGCCCGGGTGAACTCGCCTTGAACCAGGGCCTCGGTGGCCTCGCCGCCTTCGGCGACGACCCGCACCTCCGTCCAGCCGTCGCGTTCGCGCACGCTGGTCAGCACCACACCGGAGCCGCCGACCGCCGGACCCGTCACCTCGTCCGGCAGCGGCGCGGACGGCTCGGCCCGCCCCGGTACGGCGAACAGGCCGTGCCGGTACTCCTCCGCCGCACGCAGCACGGCGTCCGACCCCGACCGCCAGGAGCCGCCGTACGGCAGCAGCGCCAGCGTCACGCTCCGACGGCCGCGGCTCTGCGCCTCGGGCGTGGGCAGCTGCGGCCCGGCCGGCTCGTCACGGTGGACGTGCCGGTTGCGGGACAGCTGCCCGACGGAACGCAGCAGGGTGAGGGCCAGCTCGCGGCCACCGTCGACGAGTTCGTACTCGCTGTACTCCTCCAGCAGCACCGCGAGCCCGCCCGCAGCCACGAAGCCCGCGGCCGGGAAGGTCGGCAGCGGCTCCTCGCCGCCCCCGCCCTCGGCGGTCAGGCCGCGCTCGACCACCGCGAACTGACCCTCGGCGAAGGACGATCCGGTCCGCTGCGGCAGCGGCAGATGCAGGCGCAGCCGGTGGTCGTCGCAGCGGTTGTCGAACTCGACGGCGATCCGCGCGTACGGCTCGGCGGCACGCAGCTCCACGCGCATCGTGACCGTGACGGTCTCGCTGCGCGGCGAGCGGCCGTCCACCGCGAAGTCGCCGGTGGCGGGCCAGGCATAGCGCCGTTCGATCTCGAGCACCGCGCACAGCGAGGATGCCGCGGTACGGGTCACCCGCACCGACTCCGGGTCGGTGACCAGCACGTCTGCGGCAGGCGGCGCGTAGTTGTACGTGTCGCCCAGGTCGCCGCCGTCGACGAGCGCGCCGAGGCCCGCGACGGTGGTGCCGTCGGCGCCGGTCAGGCTGAACGTGCCGCCTGCGGCGACCTCGACGCGGACCAGGCCGTTGTCGAGCACCCGGCCGTCCGCCCGTACGTCGTGCGGCGGCAGCGGGGCGGTGCCCGGGGCCGGCGGGCGCACCGCGGCGTAGCCCAGCGGCGGGAGGTCCGCCCAGACCGGGACGCGCTCGCCGGGGGCGGTGAGGATCCGCACCCGCAGGGTGCGCCGGCGCCAGTCGGTGCCGTCCGCGCCCAGCGCCTTCTTCACCTCGGCGACGTCGAAGGCGCCGCGGGAGTGGCGGGCGACCTCGAAGGTCAGCGTCACGTCACCGGCCCGGCTCGCATCGTCGGTCGGGGTCGCGTCGTCGTCGCCCAGCGTCCAGCCGGTGATGTGCCGCCCGTACAGCTCCGTGCCGTGCACCCGGGTCAGCGCGACCTCCGCCGGAACGCCGACGTCGTCGGCCAGCACTTCGACGCCCGGCCGGTCGGTCTCGGCGAAGACGACGCCGGTGCGCCGCCATGGCGAGGGGTTGAAGACGAGCAGCGCGTCCTGCGGGACGTCCGCGGCGCGCCGGGTGCCGATCAGGTCGCAGACGGCCTGGCCGAGCTGCTCGGCCTCCGCCATCCGGGCACCGACCTGCTGGGCGGTCTCGTCGCAGCCGCATCCGGTGACCGAGTCGTGGCCGCTGACGGCGATCAGCCGCTGCCACGCCATGTCGAGGAAGCGCTGCTCGCCGCCGTCGCCGTACAGCGCGGCCATCGGCTCCGCGTACCGCTCGACCGCCCGCTCGGCGCGGCTCATCGCCTGCTTCAGATGCGGGCGCACGGAGTTGACGCCGGGGAGGATGTTCGCGCGGGCGTGGGAACGCAGCTCGCCGTGGACGGCAGGCAGCCCGTCGGTGCTGGTGGGCAGCTCGGCGAAGAACCCGGCGAGCGTGGCCAGGCGCGTGCTGGTCCCTGTCGCCTCACCGGCCGTGGCCAGAAGGTCGGGGGCGTCCGCTTCCGGCGCGGTGTGGTCGGAGCCGTACATGCCGAGCAGCGGGCCGCCGTCGGGCAGCGCCCAGGTGCCCATCCGCTCGACGAGTTCCCGCATCCGCTCCGCCACCGCGCCACGGTCGGCGAGCAGACCGGCGGCGTTGCCGTAGCCGCCTGCCGGCAGGTAGCGGGTGCGTACGGCGGTGCCGTCGGGGGCCGTCCAGGCGAAGGTGTCGGTGGTCACGACGCTCGGCACGCCGCGGAAGACGCACGCGTGGTCCAGCCCGGCGCCCCGCAGGATCTGCGGCATCTGCGCGATGTGGCCGAACATGTCGGGGAGGTAGCCGACGGGCATGGTGCCGCCGAGCTCGCCGGAGCGGCGGATGCCGCGCTCGAGATTGCGGACGATCTGCTCTCCGGAGCACAGGAACTCGTCCATCAGGATGTCCCAAGGGCCGATGGCCAGCCGTCCGGACTTCACCAGCGCCACCACCCGCTCACGTGCCTCGGGGCGCACCTCGAGGTAGTCGTCCACGGCGGCAAGCTGCCCGTCGAGGGTGAAGCGGTGGCGCGGATCGCGCTCCATCCGGTCCAGCAGCTCGTCCAGGAGCGCCACCAGCTGCAACCGGAAGCGCTGGAAGGGCAGATACCACTCCCGGTCCCAGTGGGTGTGCGGGACGATCACGAGTTCAGGCATGTGCGGCCTCCCCGGCGGGTTCGAGGCCGTGCTGTGCGGCGAGTCGCCGCACGGCCTGCTGGGCGAAGGTGAGATCGGCAGCCGCGGCGCGGAGGCCGGAGAGCGGGGGCCTGCCCCGCGTGACGAGCGCGTGAAACGCCGTCAGCTGGGCCTCGAAGCCCCCCAGGGGCGAGCGGAACTCCGTACGGGCCAGCTCCTCGCACCGGCCGCTGGTCTCCGCCAGCAGGGTCGGGGCGCCCAGCAGGTACGGGGCCGGGAAGACCAGCTCGGCGGATCCGGTCGCGTGATGGACGGCGACCGTCTCGCGGTACGCCGGGTAGTCGGGCTGGTAGAGCCACCGGATGCCGTAGCGGCCGCCGGCCGGCAGGGCGCCGGACAGGTCGACGGACGGCGGGTCGCCCTCGCCTGAGCCCTTCGCGGGCCACAGGGCGGCGTGGTCGACCGTGGCCGCGGCTCCGGCGAGCAGGCGGATCAGGGACAGCTCGTGGCAGATGCTGTTCATGATGATCCCGTACAGCTCCCGCAGCGGCCCGGCCGGCTCGTCGCCGAGAGCCGTGCGCAGCGGCTTCTCCGCTGCGGCCCGCAGCGCGGCCAGCTCGGCCGCGGGCACGTCGCCCGCGGGCGGCGGCAGGTGGGCGAAGGCCAGCTGGGATTCGGACGACGGATGGAGCACGGTGACATCGATCGCGTGGATCGCGCCGGGCCCGCCGATCCGTTCGACGAGCGCGGCCAGGCGCTGCACCGCTGGGTCGTACTGCTTCATGTAGCCGACCATGAGCCGGTCGGTGACGGCCTCACCGAGGGCCGCCAGCTCGTCGATCTCCCGCAGGGCGTAGCCGAGGGGCTTCTCGGCGAGTACGGCGTGCCCTCGGCGCAGCGCGTCGGCGGCGGCGGGGACATGGGTGCCCGAGGTGAGCAGGAGCAGCGCGTCGAACCCGCCCCACTCCAGCAGGGCCTCGACGCCGGTGAAGCGGCGCTCCGGCGGGACGCCGTAGCGTTGCCCGATCCGGGCGGTGAGAGCGGGAGAGACATCGGCGACGGCGGACAGGGTGAAGCGGCCGGCGAGCCGTTCGATCAGCGGCAGATGGACGGTCTGGGCGATGGTGCCGAGGCCGGCCACCGCCACGGAGACCGTGGACATTCAGATCCCTGCCCTTCGCAGTGCCTCGCGGTTGGCCCGCTGGTCGGCGAGCAGGTCGCCGGGCTCCCGGCCCGACTCGGGGGCGTCCTGCTCGACGACGAGCCAGCCGGTGTAGCCGGTCTCGCGCAGGGCGGCCACCACGCCGGCGGGGTCGATCTCGCCCTCGCCCAGCGAAGGGAACGCGCCGTCGCGCACCGCCTGGGCGAAGTCACCACCCGCCGCGACGGTGCTCTCCAGGCGCTCGCGCGAGGCGTCCTTGATGTGCACCTGCTTGATCCGCGGCGCCCAGTCGCGCAACGCGGCGAGAGGGTCGCCGCCCGCCAGGTGGAGGTGGCCCGTGTCCAGGCACAGCGAGACGTCAGTGGCCTCCAGCAGCCGCTCGACCTCCTCTGCGCTCTCGACGTCGGTGCCCAGATGGTGGTGGAACACCGGCTCCAGACCGCGCTCGCGGCACCGGTCGGCGGCCCGCTGCACCCGGGCGGCGAAGCCCGCCCAGTCCGCGACGGTGCCGTGCGCGCGCCCGGGGCGGGCGCAGCGCTCGGGGTTGTCGGGGCAGGCCAGGGTAGGGCGCGGGGCGAAGCGGGGGTCGGCGACGGGGAGGCTGGTGAAGACGTCCAGGGCGGCATCGAGGCCGGCCAGGTCGATGGTGAAGCCGTCCTCGTCGCCGTAGCGGAGATCGATCCAGCCGCCGGCCAGTGCGAGACCGGCGTCGGCAAGGTGCCCGGTCAGCGTGTCGGCGGTGCCGAGATACCCGATGGGCCCGGAGTCGATGCCGTCGTATCCCGCCTTGGCCACGTCGGTCAGCAGCTCGGTGGCGGCAAGCGGCGCGCGGTCGGCACGGTAGATACCGAAGTTGACCGGCGCGTTCGCCACCTTGATGGTCACTGGCACAGTGCGATCACCTCGTTCTCGTGGCTCTCCAGGCGGTACGAGCCCTCGCCGCCGGGCAGGATGGTGCGGTCGCCGTGCACGACCTCGCGCCGCCCGTCGGGACGCACCAGGACGGTGTTCTCGGCGCCGAGCAGCATCAGTTCGTCCCCGAGCCGCAGCAGCAGCGGGGCGTCGGGGCCGGCGGACACCGCGGTGCGCCCGGCGGCCAGGGCGGTCAGCAGAGCGGAGGGGCTGTCGTCCTCGGCGAGCAGCCACGTGGTGGGTGAGCCGGGCACCCCGTCGCTGCCCGCGCGGTGGAAGTCGCTGCCGCCGATGGCGATGACGTCGGGCCGCCAGGCCTGTGCCCAGGACAGCGGCGCGCCCCAGCGACGGTCGAACCATCCGGAGTGCCAGATCTCGGCATGCCGGGGACGGTCGGCGAGGGGCAGCCGCCAGGCGCAGTCGCCGCCCAGCGGATGGTTGACGGACATTACGCCGCCGTGCGTGCGGGCGTGCTCGTACCACGAGTCGGCGGGCCCCCGGAAGTCCACCCAGCCGGTGTCGCCGAAGACATTGGCGTGGCCGTCGTCGCGGGTGACCTCCTGGCCGGGCAGCAGGCTGATGCCGTAGCGGGCCCCGGCGGCGGGCAGTTCGGGGTGGTGGCTGACGGTGTTGTGGTCGGTGACGGCGAGGAAGTCCAGACCCTGGCCGCAGGCGAGCGCCGCCAGCTCGGGGACGTTCAGCGCGCCGTCGCTGTGCACGGTGTGGCTGTGGAAGTCACCGGCGTACCAGCGCATCCCGTCGAGTTCCGGGATGTCCCGGCGCGCGTGCGCGGCGGGCCGCGGCGCCGGATCCGGTCCCGCCGGGGCGGGCGGGGCTGCCGGGAGCGCACCGAGCGGCCTCACGCGCACTTCGTAGTCGAGTCCGCCCGGCGGGATGCGGTGCAGCCGCAGCAGCACGTTCCACTCCCCCGGCTCCAGCTCGCCGGGGAGGTAACCCGGCGTCGCCCAGCCCGCGGTGACGGTGTACGTGTCCCGCGCGCCGCCCGACCAGCCGCGGAAGCCCGCCGCGCCCAGACAGCCGAGGTCCAGTACCCCCTGGGTGCGGTCGAACTCCAACTCGACGGTGATGCCCGCGGTGCCGGGAGCCACCTCGAACGGCAGCTCCCGGAGCATCGCGTCGAGCCGGTCCTGCAGCGACCAGCGGCCCCGGTGGACGGTGGTGGCGCTCCTCACCCGGCCGCCCCGGCGCCCGCGGTGACCAGGTCGCCGTTCCGGTAGAGCAGCACGCGGTCCGCGCGCGGCAGGGCCCAGCCCCGGTCACCCGTGGCCAGCGCGGCGTCCTCGTCGACGACCACCTGCATGTAGCCCCCCTCGCCGGACAGGGTGACCAGCTGCGCGCTGCCCAGGTTCTCGACCACGGTGACTTCGCCGGACAGCGCGCCCTCGGCGGGCTCCGAGGAGTACGCCAGATACTCCGGCCGGACGCCGAGGACCAGCTTCTCCCCGACGGTCAGCGCGCCGGCGAACCCGGCGGGGACCGGCAGCACCGCGTCACCGATCTCCAGGCCCTGCTCCGCCACCACCGCGTCCAGCAGGTTCATCGGGGTGGAGCCGATGAAGGAGGCCACGAAGGTGTTGGCCGGCCGGTGGAACACCTCCTTGGGAGTGCCGAGCTGGCGGATCCGGCCGCCCTCCATCACCGCGATCCGGTCGGCGAGTGCGAGCGCCTCCGCCTGGTCGTGGGTGACGAACACCGTCGTCACGCCGAGCTCGCGCTGCAGCCGCTTGAGGAACGTACGGGCCTCCAGCCGCATCCGTGCGTCCAGATTGGACAGCGGCTCGTCGAACAGGAAGACCTGCGGGTGGCAGGCCATCGCGCGGGCCAGCGCCACGCGCTGCTGCTGGCCGCCGGACAGCTGTCCGGGCCGGCGCAGCAGATAGTCCGTCAGGCCCAGCTCGGCGGCCGTCTCGGCGGCTTTCCCGGCGCGCTCGGCGGTGGGCACCTTCTTGATGCGCAGCGGGTAGGCGATGTTGTCGGTGACCGTCATGTGCGGGAACAGCGCGTAGTCCTGGAAGACCATCGCGACGTCGCGCCGCCCGGGGGCGAGGACGGTCACGTCCCGGTCGCCGATGTGGATCGTGCCGCCGCTGGACGCCTCCAGACCCGCGATGGTGCGCAGCAGTGTGGTCTTGCCGCAGCCGGACGGACCGAGCAGCGCGAAGAACTCGCCGTCCTCGACGGTCAGGTCGACCGAGTCCAGGGCGCGGACCCCGCCGGGGTAGACCTTCACGAGCTCGCTCATGGTGATGGATGCCATCAGCGCTTGATACCTCCGTGGAACCGGAATCCGTACCGGGAGCTGACGAACAGGAACATCAGGATCACCGGTAGCGAATAGAGCAGGGAGAAGGTGGAGATGAGCGCGAGGTTCGGCTGTCCGCCCTCGGTGTAGAACGTGTACATCACGACGGCGGCCGGGGACTTCTCCGGCGTACGCAGCAGCAGGAACGGGACGAGGAAGTTGCCCCACACCTGGGCCACGGCCCAGACGGCGATGGTCGCGAGGCCCGGGCGCACCATCGGCACCACGATGTGCCGCACGATCTGCAGCGGCGAGGCGCCGAACACGCGGGCGGACTCCTCGTACGACACGGGCGTGCCGTCCATGAAGTCCTTCAGGATGAAAATGGCGCTGGGCAGCAGGCCGCCGGTCATGACGAGGACGACGCCGAGCTGGGAGTCGATCAGGTGCAGCTCGAAGGCCAGGTTGAACAGCGGCACCATGGCCGCCGTCCCGGTCACGATCGAGGACAGCAGCAGCATGACGTACAGCAGCACGTCGCGTCCCGGCAGCCGCACCCGGCTCAGCGCGTAGGCGGCCAGGGCCGCGAGGACGACCGTCAGGGCGCCGGTACCGGCCGCAAGCACCACGGAGTTGCCGAGCGACGTGAGCGCGTACGGGTTGTCCGCGAGCACCTGGAAGTTGCGCAGGGTGAAGTCCGGCAGCGAGGCGGTGACGCTCGGGGCCTCGTCGAACGGGGCGCACGCCAGCCACAGCAGGGGCAGCGCGAAGAACGCGATCAGCAGGCACACGAACGTGTAGAAGCCGACGGTGGCGGCCGCGCGCCGGGCCTGGAGCAGGCCGGCCGCGTGCTCCGCGCCCCGCGCCGCGCGCTCCTTGCCGCCCGGCCGGAGGGCGGTTTCGGTGGAGGTCATGCGGTCTCGTCCTTCCGCTGCCTGAGCATCCGCACGTAGAACAGAGCGATCACCAGGTTGAACAGCAGCATCAGTACCGAGATCGCCGCGCCGAAGCCGAGCTCGCCGCTGTTGAGCGCGAGCTTGTAGATGAACACCGGCATGATCTCGGTCTTGTCCTCGGGACCGCCCGCGGTGAGCAGGAACGGGGTGAAGTCGTTGAAGGTCCAGAGGCTGATGAGCAGCAGGTTGGTCAGGATGTGCCCCTTGATCCGCGGGAGCACCACGTCGCGCAACTGCTGCCAGGTCGAAGCACCGGCCAGCCGCGCCGACTCCATGTGCGACGGCGGCACGTTCCCGAGGGCGGCCGCGTAGAGCATCATCGAGAAGGCGGCGCCCCGCCAGATGTTGAACACGATGATGGACGCCATCGGGTACTCGAGCAGCCAGCCCGTACCGGGCGTGTGCAGCAGCGCGTTGAGCGAGCCGCCGTCCCTGTCGAGCAGCGCGATCCACAGGAACGTGACGACCGAGCTGGGCAGCACCCACGCCAGCAGCGCCAGGGCCTCGACGAGCCGCCGCAGCGCCCCGCGCCGCTCGCGCATCGACCAGGCGATCGCGAAGCCGAGCAGGGACTGGCCGATGACGGCCGAACCCAGGACGAACTCCACGGTCAGCCAGAGCGAGTTGCCGAACCGGTCGTCGCTGAGCGCGGCGGTCATGTTGTCGAGACCGACGAACTGCGGGTCGGCGGCGGCCAGTCCGGTCAGCCGGTAGTCCGTGAGTCCCAGGTAGATGGTCCACAGCGCGGGGAAGAGCAGGAAGGCCGCGATCAGCAGCAGGGACGGGATGACAAAGGCCGCGGCGCGGGCCCGGCCCAGGCCGGCGGCGTCGCCGCCGGCCCGGACGGGGGCGGAGGAGGCGCCTGCGGTCAGGCGCCCCTCCGGGTCCTTGCTCGGCGCACCGGCGTCGAGCTCAGGACTTGATGTTGCCGGCACCGCCCACTGCCCCTTCCAGCTTCTTCTGGTAGTCGTTCGCGGCCGCCTGGGGGTCCTTGCCGTCGACGACCGCAGCAGTGGCCTCCTGCAGCGCGGTGGAGACCTGCGTGTACGCGGCCAGCGGCGGGCGGTAGGAGGTCAGCGGGAGAATCTCCTTCGAGATGAAGCCCAGCATCGGGTCGCCCGCGAGCACCTCGTTGTTGACATCGGTGCGGGCGGTGATCCGGGCCTCGCCGGCCAGCTGCGCCTTGATGGCCTCGGCGGAGTTCATGAAGGCCATGAGATCGAAGGCGAGGTCCTTGTTCTTGCCGGCGGGGTTGATCGTCTGCACGCCGCCGCCGGAGTACGAGACGAAGTCCTGCCCCTTCACGCCCTGACCCGGCGCCATCGCCGGGATCTTGGCGTAACCCACGGTCTTGTCGCGGTCGGCCATCGGCGCGACGCCGCCCTTGGGGTTGATGACGCTGCGCCAGAAGTAGTCGCCCTCCAGCAGCATGCCGATCTTGCCATCGGCGAACTCCTGGAAGGACTTGTCCCGGCCCTGGGCCTCCTTCTGCAGCAGCGGGTCTCCCAGCTTCTCGGAGTAGATCCGCTGGTAGAGGCCGAGGACCTCCTTGACGCCCGCGCTCGCGCCCGTCCACTTGCCGTCCGCCCAGACCGGCTCACCGGTGCCGGCCAGCAGCGGCAGGACTCCCTGCATGGTCGTGGCCTCGCCCATGGCGGTGCCGGCGTTCAGCTGGACCGGGGTGACGCCGTCCTGCGACTTCAGCTTCTTGCAGGCCTCGATGATCTCGTCCCAGCTGGCGGGCTGCCAGTTCTCGGGCATGCCAGCCTTCTTGAACAGCTCCTTGTTGTAGTAGATCACCCGCCCGTCGGTGCCGCCGGGGATGCCGTAGCGCTTGCCGTCGAACGAGGCCAGTTGCTGCACCGCCTCGGGGATCTGCTTCCATCCGTCCCAGTCGCCAGAGGTCTTGACAACGCTGTCGAGCGGCTTGATGTAGCCCGCCTCGGCGAACTCGCCGACCCAGATGCCGTCGAGGTCGAACACGTCGGGGCCCGACCCCGACTGCAGGTCGAGGGCCAGCTTGGTCTTGTACTGCTCGTCCTCCACGCCGCTCGGCTGGAACGTGACCTTCACGTCGACGCCCTTGGCCTTCTGCGCCTTGACGAACTGCGGAATGACCCACTTCTGGATCCAGTCCGCCTGTGCGGCGTTCTTGCCGCCGGAGATCGCGTTGGCCGAGATCTTCAGCGTGTTGGAGGAACTCGAGTCGTCTCCCGAGCCGCCACACGCGACAAGGAAGAACGAAAGGGACATGGCACCAGTGAGCGCCATTGCACGTCTGGTCAGCACATTCATGGGTCTCCCTCGGTCAAGTGCCCCTGGAGGTTTCCACGAGGACAGGACGACGTGAAGATCTGATGTCTTAACATTTGAGTAACGCGCCACTAGAGTGCGGCACATGACGAGCGAGAGAGCCGAACCGGCAGACCTGCTGCTGGGTGTGGATCGCTCCAGCCCCGTTCCGCTCTACTTCCAGCTGTCACAGCAGCTCGAGGCAGCTGTCGAACAGGGCCGGCTGCAGCCCGGCTCCCTGCTGGGCAGCGAGATCGAACTCGCCGCCCGGCTGCGCCTGTCCAGGCCCACGGTCCGGACAGCGATCCAGGCTCTCGTGGACAAGGGCCTGCTCGTACGCCGCCGCGGCGTGGGCACCCAGGTCGTGCACAGCCAGGTCAAACGGCCGCTGGAGCTCAGCAGCCTGTACGACGACCTGGAGGCGGCCGGGCAGCGTCCCGCAACGCGGGTGCTCGGCATACGAACGGTCGAGGCGAGCGCGGATGTCGCCGCGGCGCTCAGGATCGCGGAGGGCGCCGGCGTCACCTTGGTGGAGCGCCTCCGGTTCGCACACGGCGAGCCGCTGGCCGTCATGCGCAACCACTTGCCCGGAGGGCTACTGGACGACCGTGGGGAGGAGTTGGAGAAGACCGGCCTCTACCGGCTGATGCGCGGCGCGGGGATCACTTTGCACAGCGCCCGTCAGACGATCGGCGCCCGCGTGGCCACCGCCGAGGAGGGCGCGCTGCTGGAGGAGCCGGAGGGCGCACCGCTGCTCAGCATGCAGCGCATCTCCTACGACGTGACGGGGCGCGTGGTGGAGTACGCCAGCCATCTCTACCGGGCGTCGCGGTACAGCTTCGAGTTGCATCTGCTCGTTCGTCCATGAGGAACGAAGGGCCTGATGACACCGCCCATCACCCTTTCCACGGAATGCCTTGTCAACTTCTCGGCCGTAAACGACCGAGCCTGCTGGCTCGGTCTTCTACACCTTGTCGCGCTCCCGACTGCCCCCTACGACAGGGCGGTCACGGGTCGCATCTACCAGCGAAAGGAGGTGTTCAGGTCCTTTGTGGTACGGGTCCGTTGACGAGAACCCACGCCGAGCGTGCGCGGTTGCGCACGTTGACCCCGGCGACGTGGTCGGCGGGGCCAGCGAGCCCGCACCGACGACAGCAGAAGATGTCCCGGACGGGACGGTTGTTTCTTGCCGTGTGCCCGCATCTGGGACACATCTGCGAGGTGTAGCGGGCGTCCACCCAGATCACCGGCACCCCGGCCCACCGAGACTTGTACCGAATGTGCTCTTCGAGCTGGTGGAACGGCCAGGAGGAGAGCGTGGCCCGCTGGTCGCGTGAAGGCCGTACCCGGTCACGGATGCCACTCAGTTCTTCGAGGGCGATGCCGCGTCCGGTGCTCCCCCAGAGCTTCGCCTGGGAGGCACCCCCAGCGACGGCCACGATCTCCTTGCTGATCCTGTGATTGACATGAGTAGCGTGCCGGGCCTCGCGGCGCGCCCGGCGTTTGGCCCGCCTGGTAGCGGACCGAGTCTGCTTCGCCTGCAACTCGGCCCGCTTGCGGGCGTGCCAGCGCCGGTAGCGGCCAAGGCGGCGGCCCTGGTAGTTGTCCCCGTCGGACGTGGTGGCGAGGTTGGCGATGCCCCGGTCCACACCGACCCAGTCCACCGGGTGGGTGTTGAGCGGGACCTCCGGAATCTCGCAGGTGGCGACCAGGAACCACATGCCGTCCCGGTGCACGAGATCCGACTCGCCCCGCCGGTATTTCGCCAGCATCGCCAACTGGCCGGGGTGCCCGGTGTACCGGACGTCCTTGATCCGCCCGGCCACGGTCCAGATGCTGACGGTCTGCGCGTCGTGCTGCCAGGACAGGATCCGGTCGTCATAGGGCTGGGCCGCATCGGGGCGGAAGACGATCGGCTTCGACTCCGCACGGCTGCGCCGCTTCGACCCGGCCGGACCAAGGTTCCCCGCCCGGATGTTCGCACGCAACGTGGTGTAGGCGTCCACGACCTTCTTCACCGTGCGCACGGCCGGCTGGGCAGCCAGCCCGAACTCCGACTTCAAGCGGGCGTAGACGAGCTTTTGCAGCTCGTTGCGGGTGGTGGTGCCGCGCTCGTACGCCAAAACCGATGCGGCATCAGCCGCCCGGTTGCACACGCGCAAGGTCGCCGCCAAAGCCGCCGCCACCTCGGGCGACGGCAGCAGCTTCACCTGCACCACGACCTTCACCCCTTCAACCTAACCGCCACCACTGACAGCTACCGAAAGCGCAGGTCACGACAGACACGGAGGAACTCCGCCGCTTCGCGGCTCCGCTCCAAGGACCCATTCTTCCCCTGCCTGAAGGCCGGGGCCTCCTGGGAGAATTCAGGTGAATGACACCGCTGTGGTCGGCGGCGAAGTCCCGCTGCTGCCGGGGCAGATCCGCGAACCGGGCTGCGTACGGGGCGGGCGGCGGGTAGCAGACCGACGCCACCTCCCCCTGCCCCACTTCTCCCACCTCCACCTCCACTCCCGGCTCGCCGTCGTGACCGGTGGCGTTGTCGTCCTGGGTCCGCGGCTGAGGACTCTGCCCGTCACCGCCGCCGGACATGGACGCTGCGCCGCTGGTCCCGTCCGTGCCGTGCGTGCCCGTCTCCATCACCTTGCCGACGGCGCCGGAACAGCGGGCGGTCTGCGTGGCCCCATGGAGGGTTGACCGCTTGCCGCCGAAGGCTGACCGGTCGCTAGCCTGCGCCCGCGACGCCCACCGATGATCGACAGCTCCCTGCCGCGCTCGCCGCCGCGATGGCACTTCCGTTCGACTACAACGGCGACGACGGGGTCGACTTCGAGCCCTTCCCAGCCTTTCTGTCCACCGCGGAGACCACCGACTGGTTGCGGGCCTGGACTGGCAACGGAGAGCTGAGCGGCGACGACTTTCGCGTATTCGGCCAGGACGGCTCCGGTGGGTACGCGGCGTTCTGGCTGATCCGCCCGAACCGGGCACTCATCGACCAGCCTGTCGTCTTCCTCGGATCCGAGGGGGAGACCGGCGTCGTCGCGCGCGACCTGGGCGACTTCCTGTGGCTGCCGGCCGACGGCCTTGGCCCCTGGGAAGCAGCCACCTCGTACGAGCGCGACCGCGTGCCACGCCCCGACCAGGAGCTGACGGCCCTCGCGGAACGGTTCGCACCGGGCCGGCGTCGGCCAGCCGCTGCCGTGATCGAGCAAGCCACCTGGGAGTTCCCCGACTTCGACGACACCATCATGGAGCTCTGCCGCTGAACCCGCCAGACACAGTGCTGGGCACTCAAACTGCCGTGGCAATCACTCGAGATCCGCTGTCCCACGACTCCGGCTCAGCTCGCGAGGAGTATGCGCCGACGGAGCACGTGGAGGTCGGCACGGCCGTGTTGCGGCGGTTCCGGCACAAGGGTCCAGCCAGGAGGAACCCTGTACGCCATCGGCTCCGGACCCTGCGGATCACGCCGTCTCGCCCAACCGAACCAGCTGTAGGCAGCCGACGGCCGGCATTATGATCACGGCCGTCGGAACAGCACCTCGAGCGGCAGGCTGATCGGCTCATGGTGGTGTGAGGGGTGGCCGCTCATGCACGGGCCGCCGGGGCGGGGCCACCACGCTCGGGGCCGATGGGCACGGCCCGGCGCTGGATCAACGGGGGTATGGGTCACACGGCCCAGTGACCGCTCACCGGATGAACCGGTGAATGACCCGGCCTTCAGGCCGGGGACGCACGCGGCTTTCACGCGTAGCGGGACAGGGGACGCCGAATCGCCGCCGGGCGATTCAGCACCCTGGCCGAACCTGCGTGCACCGATCGCTCCGGCCGCAGCCGTCGTCGACAATTGAGTGACCCGAGCAGCAGCTCCGGTCCGCACGGGCGGGCCCCGTCGACCCCCGGCCCCTTTCCCGGCCGCTTGCTTGTCCTTGCCTGTCCCTTGCGTCCGCTCTGCGAGCCGCTCCGCGGCCTGATCGACGGGCTTCCACCGGGCCGCGCGACCCGGGCCGAGCCCGTTCCGCACATCAAGGCTCAAGGACCCTCATGCCGCCCTGGTGACGCGGGCGAGGACGAGGACCGTGTCGTCGTGCGGAGGGCCAGGCAGCAGCCGGGCGAGAATGCGGCCCGCGGCGTACTCCAAAGGTCCCGAGACATCTGCCAGTTCGGCGCGGAGCCGGGCCGCGCCCTGGTCGATGTCCCGGCCGCGCGCTTCGATGAGACCGTCGGTGTACAGGGCGAGTACGGCGCCCTCGGGCAGGTCGACCTCGGTCGTCTCGAACGGATGCCCGCCCACCCCGAGCGGCACGCCCAGAACCTCGTCGACCGCCTCGAGCCAACCGTCGGGATTCAGCACCAGCGGCGGAGGGTGGCCCGCGTTGGCGATCCGTGCCCGGCCGCTCCTGGCGTCGTAGAGCAGATACAGACAGGTGGCCAGCTCGATGCCCGCTTCCTGGGCAAAGGCGTCCAGTTCGGCGAGCAGGACGTCCGGCTCGTCGTGGTGCCTGGCGAGCGCTTTGGCGGTGATGCGCAGTCGGCCCATGTCTGCGGCGGCGGGTACCCCGTGTCCCATCATTTGCCAATGCCTGATGGAGGCGTCGGGAGTACGCGCCGTTTCGGCCCGGTTCGAGCGAGCGCCGCCCATGGGTGGCGCCCAGCTGTCAGTGGGCGCTGACCTCGTCGACGTCCAGGCCGCGGTCGACGCCGTGGGGGATGACTTTCTGTCCGGGCTCGAGTTCCAGGCGCTCGCCGTCGAGGTAGACCTCGACCTGGTCCGGCTCGAAGGACACCATGTCGCCGATCCGAGCGACCTCCTGGTAGGCGTTGTGGTACGACCAGGCGGCGTGGTGCGCGCCGTCGATGTCGTAGTAGTCGCACAGGCCCTTGTAGGGGCAGAAGGTCTGTCCGTCGACGGTGCGCAGCCGGCTCTCGTCGATGTCGGCGCGCGGGACGTACCAGCGCGGGGCGAATCCGGACTCGTAGAGCACGACGGGGTGTTCGGAGCGGGCCACCACTGTGTCGCCGAGGCGGACTTCCAGGGTGCGGGAGGTGTTGCGGATGTCGATGCGGTGGTAGGGGTCGGCGGCGTGCCCCAGGATGCGCTCGTCCTCTTCGTAGAAGGCGTCCATGGCGCGCCAGGCGAAGGCGATGCGGTCCTGGAGGTCGGCGGCGTGCCCGGGCAGCGCGGTGAATTCCCAGGCGGCGCGTTCGGTGGTGCGGTCGCTGGCCGTCACCGTGTACCAGGCGGTGTCGCCGAGGTCTTTGTGGTGGGTGACCTTGTCGCTTGCGACCAGGGCCTGCTCGTCGACGTCTTGGCGGGGGAAGTAGGCGACGGGGTAGCGGCCCGGCTCGTGCATCAGGATGACGTTCTCGCTGTCGCCGATCCAGGTGCCGTTGAACTTCACGCGCATGCGGCGGCGCAGCCGCTCAACGAACAGCAGGCGCTGAGGCAGCGGATCGGAGGTGAGGAAGTGCCCGATCGCGTTCGCGGAAAGGGGCCCTTGCTGCCAGGACAGTCCCATGGCGTGTTCCTTCCGGTTCTCGGGTGCGTCGAGACTGCACCCCGGGGGTGCGAGTGGGTTGTTGAGGGTGCCCGTTCAGGGCTTGCAGGAGCAGCGGGAAATCTGGACCTCGGGGCGGCGGAAGCAGGTCCAGACGCCCTTTCGGTCGCCGACGCCTCCGGCCTCAACTCCCCAGTGGCCGGAGAGCTCCTGGACGATGCACATGCCTCGGCCGGCCTCCCCGGTCATCGAGGGAGGCGGGATACGGCCCCTGAAGCGGCGCGCGCTGTCATGGACTTCGAGGTGAAGGCAGTGGGTGTGCCGAACGAGACGGACCAGGTAGTTGTGTCCGTCCGGGCTGCCGTGCCGGACAGCGTTGCCCGCGAGTTCCGAGACGCATGTCCGGATGTCGTCGCGGCGTCGGCACCCGCCCCGGGACTCGAGGACCTGCATCGCGAAGGCGCGGGCGGTGCGCACGGTCTGGGGGAGTGAAGGCGTGTTGGGTGAGGTATTGCATGGCGGGTTCCTTGCCGACTGCGGCAGAAAGGGCTTGTGCGGTCCGTGGCCGCCGCAGCCGCCGCATCGGCCCGTGGCCGTCAGGCGAGGACGCGGCCGAGGAAGTCGCGGATGTGCTCGGTGATGGCCGGGAGGTGGCTCTCGAGGGCGAAGTGCCCGGACTCGAGCAGGTGGATCTCGGCGTTGGGCAGGTCCTGGCTGAATGCCTCCGCGCCTGCGGGGCCGAAGATCTCGTCGTTGGCACCCCAGACCGCCAGCAGCGGGACCTGGGAGTCGCGGAAGTACTGGTGGACCTGCGGGTAGAGGTCCACGTTGGTGGGGTAGTCGCGGAAGAGCTTGAGCTGGATCTCGTCGTTGCCCGGCCGGTCCAGCAGTGCCTGGTCGTGGACCCAGTTGTCGGGGCTGACCAGGCTGGGGTCGGCGACACCGTTCACGTACTGCCAGCGGGTGATCTCGGCGGTCAGGGCGCCGCGCATGGGGGCTTCGGTGTCCGGTCCCGGTGCCTGGGCGTAGGCGAACACTCCGTCCCAGAAGGGCTTGACGAAGCCCTCGACGTAGGCGTTGCCGTTCTGGGTGATGATCGCGGTGATGCGGTCCGCGTCCTGCAGCGCCAGCCGCCAGCCGATGGGGGCGCCGTAGTCCTGCACGTACATCGCGAACCGGTCGACACCCAGGTCCTCCAGCAGACCGGACGTGACCTGGGTGAGGGCCTCGAAGGTGTACGGGAAGTCCTGCAGGGCGGGCATCGCCGACTGCCCGAACCCGATGTGGTCGGGGGCGATGACGTGGTACCGGTCGGCGAGCGCCGGGATCAGGTGGCGGAACATGTGCGAGCTGGTGGGGAAACCGTGGAGGAGCACCACGGTGGGTGCCTGGGGTTCGCCGGCCTCCCGGTAGAAGACCTCGAGCCCATTGACGGTGGCGGTGCGGTGGTGAACTGCGGGGACCATTTCTCTAACCTTTCTACAAGTCTTGATCGGTTGTATGACCAGTCGACCACGCCCAACCTAACCTGTCAAGTAATCGTCACTGGTTAGATCGAGATGGATTCGAGCCGCCGGGCCAGGTCGGGATGCTCTCGCCGCCGCCCAAGAAGCGGTCTCCAGGGCAGGAACGGGGGCGGCGGCCTGACTCAAGCCTCCGCTCGCGGACGACCGCGTACCAGTGCAGCCGTCGGCCGTCAGCGCACCCGCCGGCCGATGCCGGCCGCGCCCACCTCGCGCGCCATCCGCGCCACACCGCCGGGCTTCACGAGCCTCCAAAACCAACCGGCCGGAGGCGACCGGCACCCGGCACCGGCGAAGCCGCGGACCCTCGGGCCAGGCACCGACGTACGGCGAGACGCGGGACGCGGAACCCCTATCGGACATCGGCCGGGAGCGAGCCCTCGCCCCCTTCGCAGCCGCGCGAGGCGTGCCCCGCGGCGCGCATCACGCCCGCCCCCACCGGAGACCGGCCGGCCGGCGTGGCCGCCTCGCCTGCGGCCGCCACCAGACACAACAGCTCCTGCCGCCACCCCTGAAGTGCATCGCCGGGCGCGCGATCACGGGTCCGACCCTTCCCATTGCAACTGCCGCCCGCCCGACAGGTGCGAGCACCCCAGCCAAGGAGGAAAGGAACCGTTAAAACTTGTTTCTATGGTTAGAATGAATGGGTTCATGTAACCTGTCAAGGGAATTGATCTGGTTAGGAAGTGTGATGGCGGCAGAACGGGTGCAGCAGGACGCACTGCTGGAGCTCCTCAACACCACGCCGGTGGTCAATGGGGTCGTCCAGGACCAATTGGCGGACTCGGAAGCGGCCAGGTCCTGGCAGCAGGCACACGGTGGCAGCGGCACCGCGGACGAGCGCCGGCACCTCCTGGAGGCTCGCGACGCCC
Source organism: Streptomyces sp. NPDC001970 (assembly GCF_053594115.1). NCBI lineage: Bacteria > Bacillati > Actinomycetota > Actinomycetes > Kitasatosporales > Streptomycetaceae > Streptomyces > Streptomyces sp. NPDC001970. The sequence goes on from NZ_JBSFDW010000032.1 coordinate 68,938, forward strand.
TGCAGGGTGTGGTGCGCGGCAGCCGGCCGGCCACGTCGCTGACCCCGCTCCTCAAGGGCGTCACCTCCCGCCCGCACGTCTCCCCTACCGGCGTGTCCTGGGACATCGACGCCCCTGCTGAGCGCCGGATGGCGGTCGAGGCGGTGATGATCTGGAGCGCGCTGCAAGAGGCGACGCCCGGCCGGCTGCGGCCGTGCGCCAACCCGGAGTGCCGGCGCTTCCTCCTCGACCGCAGCAAGACCAACAAGGCTCGTTGGTGCTCGATGGCCGTGTGCGGCAACAGGATGAAGGCCAGGCGCCACTACCAGCGCACCCGCGTCAACGCCGCCGGGTAGCACCTCACGCAGCCAGTAGGCAGTCCCTAGGCGGGCGGCGGGGCTCGGCCCTTCGCAGCAGCGCCTCCCTCCGGCCGGCCCCCCGCTGCCGTGTCGACCTTGGGCAGACCCCGCAGCCGCAGGTCGGCGATGAATCTGCGGACCAGCGCGTCGGAGGGAACCATCGTGACGGCAAGGATGTCGCGGTGCACACGCGGTTCCAGACGACGCACCACGGCCGAGGGCCGACCCGACGGCGCGGACACCGCCGCGATCGTCACCCCCGTCCCGGCCCCTGCCGGCTGGGCCCCGGACGGCGCGTCCTCAACACGACTGTCAGAGCGGCCTGTCGGGCCGCGACGAGTTCGTCGATCCACACACCCATGCCGTTATCAGGGTCGTAGTGCACAAACGGCTCGCCTGCGAGGTCCTGCACCGCGACGGACTCCCGGTCCGCGAAGGGATGGGCGGGCGCGGCGACCACCATCTCCTCACTGCCCAGCACCTCGACATGTGCGGAAGTGGCGGTCGGCTCAGGCACCACGACCAGGTCGGTGCCGTCGGCCATCAGGTGCTCGATCATGCGGTCCGCGCTGGTGAACTCCACGAGGTCCAGCTGGACTTCGGGCCAGCGCGTCCGCCAGTGCCACAGCACCGGTACGAGCAGCCAGGCCGTCATCGTCTCCGCGCACGCGATCCGCAGACGGCCGCCCCGTCCTTCCCCCGCACGTCGCGACCACCAACTCGGCTCGTGCAGCTTCGAGATCGGAGACCACCGGGTACAGGCCCTTCACCGAGCCCGGACCAGCATCCGTGAGGCCGACCCCGAACTGCACCGAGCAGGCAGAGCCGGGAGGCGTCAGCTGCACGACGCGGAAGCCGGCGCTGGGTCCGTAGTCGACGTCGAGCCGGAAGCCGAGCCGCTCGGTGTAGAAGGTCGAAGAACGGTCGACATCGCTCACGGGCAGGATAAGGACCTCGAACTTGCACTCCATGTGATCATTCTGATGCAGCGCGGCACCACCCCGCACCATGCGCGATATCAATTGATCAGCCGAGGAAACGCGAATGGCTCCACCCGATTTCCACGCCCGTCTCGACCATTCGGAATATCTCGGCCCATGCCTCAGAAGATTCATGATCGCGAGATAGCGGCGGCACCGGCCAAGAACTAGGATCGGCCGCAGCACGCAGATCTCGGCGGCGTAAGGGGCCCGACCCCCGTCGGCCACCCACACAGGAGAATCGCAATGGCGACGCTGCTGTCCGTCAACGTAGGAATGCCCAGAGACGTCTCCTGGCAGGGAAGAACCGTGCACACCGGCGTGTGGAAGGCCCCCGTGCAGGGCCCCCGGATGGTGCGGCGGCTGAACATCGACGGCGACGGTCAAGGAGACCTGGCCGGGCACGGGGGCGAGATGCGCGCCATCCTCGTCTACCAACTGCAGTCCTATCACTACTGGCAAAAGCACCTCGGCCGCGACGACCTGACCTTCGGCATCTTCGGGGAGAACTTCACCGTCGACGGGCTGCCCGACGACGCAGTGTGCATCGGTGACCGCTACCGCGTCGGCGAAGCCGAATTCGAAGTCACCCAGCCCCGCGTCACCTGCTACCGCGTCGGCATGCGTTTGGGCGAACCCGCCATGGCGTCCCTCCTGGTCGCCCACCACCGCCCCGGCTTCTACCTGCGCGTCATCACCGAGGGACACGTCCGATCCGGCGACGAGATCACCCTCACCCGCAAGGGCCCGGAAGAACTCACGGTCGCCGACACCGACGCGCTCCTCTACCTCCCCGACCGCGACCCCGCCAAGCTGCGCAAAGCACTGAACATCCCCGCCCTCAGCCCTGGCTGGCAGCAGTCCTTCCGCGAACTCGCGAGCGCCCAGCAGCCGACACAGGAACCAGAGTGGCCCGGCTTCAAGACCTTGCGCGTAGCCGGCATCGTCCCCGAGACCCCCACCGTCTCCTCGATCTACCTCGAGCCCACCGACGGCGCGCCGCTGCCCGAGGCCCGCCCCGGCCAGTACCTGTCCATCCGCCTCACCACGAATCACGCCGCCCCCACGGTGCGCAGCTACTCCCTGTCCTCCGCGCCCGGTGCCGGTACCTACTACCGCATCAGCGTGAAGCACGAGCCCCACGGGCAGGTCAGCAGCTACCTCCACACCAGCGTCCACCCCGGGGATCTCGTGGAGATCGCAAGCCCTCGCGGCACCTTCGTCCTTGAAGACGGCACCCGCCCCGTCGTCCTGATCTCCGCAGGAATCGGCGCCACGCCCGTGCTGGCCATGCTCCACCACCTCACCGCGGCACAAGACCCACGGCCGGTGTGGTGGATCCACACCGCCCGCGACCGCACCCACCACGCCTTCGCGGACGAAACCCGCGCGCTCGTGGCACAGCTCCCCAACGCCCGCGAGTACATCACCTACACCGCACCCGCCGAACCCTCCCCGCACGCCGACGAGCCCCACATCAGTCAGGGGCGTCTGACCGCCCACTCACTGGCGGCCATGGGCGTTCCCCCTGACGCCGACGCCTACGTCTGCGGACCACCCGCCTTCATGGACAACCTCGGCCGCTACCTGCGCGATCACGGCCTGAGCCCCGAGCAGATCCACACCGAAGCTTTCAGCGCCCTCCCCGCCATCAACCCCGGCATCACACCGACCACGACGGTCAGACCGCACCAGCCACCTGGTCCCACAGGCACCGGCCCGCTCGTCACCTTCGCCCGCAGCGGCATCGCCGCCCGCTGGTCGGCCGCCCGCACATCACTCCTCGAACTCGCCGAGGCCTGCGACATTCCCACGCGCTGGTCGTGCCGCACGGGCGTCTGTCACACCTGCATCACCCCCCTCGTCTCGGGCGACATCACCTACATCCCCCAGCCCCTCGAGCCCCCCGAGCCCGGCACCATCCTGGCGTGCTGCAGCCAACCGACCACCGAAGTTGTCCTCGACCTCTAGCGTTCCACGCCGGACAGTCCGCATGCCCATGGGGGCACGACCGGCTCGGTACCCGGCCACCCAACCAAGCTCGCGCGCAGCGACAACCCCCTGGCAGCGGCGTGGTGATGACGGTACGTCACAGCTCACGGAGCGACTTGCCACGCTCAACGCGGCATGGCCAACCCTTCATGGACATCGCCGAGGCCCTCCGACACACTGCAACCGTGCGATCTCGGACGGATGGCATGTGGTGGGGAACCGCTGTCGAAGCGCCCGACCCCAGTGCCTTGGCGAAGTTCTACTCCGAGCTGCTCGGTTGGCCCATCGGGCACGAGGAACCGGGAACGGCCGTACTCGCCGCCCCCGGTGGACCCATGTATCTCGTGTTCCAGCAGGCAACCGGCTACAAGGCCCCCACGTGGCCGCCCGCCGACGGGGAACAGCGTCCCATGATGCACTTCGACTTTCAGGTCGGCGACCTCGACTCCGCGGTCGCCGAGGCGGTCGCCCTGGGAGCCTCGGTGGCCGGCCACCAACCGCACGAGAACGTCCGAGTCCTCCTCGACCCGGCCGGCCACCCGTTCTGCCTCTGCCGAGACGAGGAATAGCCCTACGAGCGCGAGGGCTTGACCGTCACGAAGATCGGCAGCGCAGGTACTGAAAGACAGCGGGAGTCCATACCAGTCGGCGGCCAGGTGGATCTACGATCTGTTCTTGCCGCGGTCGGGCGGATTCGGTCCCGTCAGCCGCCCCTTCCGCCGCCCGGACGCTGACCGAGTCGATCGACGGCGCATCTGGACCGGTCCAGCGCTCCTCGGGCCCCAAGCCCATCGAGGATGACGCGGTGGAGCCGGCCCCACACCCGGGCCTGGCTCCACCGAACGAAACGGAGGCTCGCGGAGAGCACTCCACAGGCGCCGCTCAGGTGCCTGCCGTGCATCGGTGCCGCTCGCCCCCTCCGGCCGATGTCGGCCGCGCCCTGCGTTGGGGTGCATCCTTAGCACATCGCAAATACGAGTATATGCCCTTAAGCGCCCAGGTCTCGGCTTCGCCGCTGACGCTGGAGCAAACGGAACGGCCCATTCATAGACTGGTCCACTATGCGACTTATGCGAGAAAGAGGGGCATTTTCATGGATCTGAAACTCGAAGTCATCGTTCTGCCCGTCTCCGACGTCGACCGGGCCAAGGCCTTCTATGAGGCAGCGGGATTCCGTCTCGATCTCGACAAGGCCGTCAGTGAGGACTGGCGCGCGGTGCACTTCACGCCGCCCGGCTCCGAGTGCTCGATCATGTTCGGCACCGGGATGACCTCCGCCGCGCCAGGCTCGGCGCAGGGCCTGTACCTCATCGTCGCCGACATCGAGGAGGCCCGCGCGGAGCTCGTCGGTCGCGGCATCGAGGTGAGCGAGGTGTTCCACGACGCCGGAGGACTCCTGTACCACGGCCACGAGGCCGGAGAGGTCACCCACCAGGTCGAGGGACAGGGGCGGCTTGCCGGCCTGCACCCCGACCGCGCCTCCTACGGCTCCTTCGCCACCTTCAGCGACCCCGACGACAACGGCTGGGTGCTCCAGGAGATCAAGCAGCGGTTCCCCGGCCGCTGACACACGTCAGTCACCCAGGGGTGCAACGGGCCGCGACCAGCCTGCATGGCGGCCGCCCTTTCAGCCCTTGGGCGCAGGACCGCTGGGCCGGGCGGAGGTGCGCTCCACACCAGGCGGTCCAGATGCCACAGGACCGGCATCGACCGCGCGCCGCCCTGCGGATCTCCCCGGTACAGGCCCCAGGATCAACGCGCCGCCGGTCAGGGCCGGACGCCGAGAGGCGACTGCCGCCAGGGAGCCGTCCGCTCCTCTGCCCTCTGCTCTCCGCGACTCCTCCTGCCCATGCGCCCGACCAGGGCAGCAGCCACGTCACGAGGGGCGGGGTCCGCCGCGGCCGGCAGGTGACGCGGGGGCTGGGTGGCTCCGGACGATCGAGGTTCACTCTCTGTCACGCTTGGAGAGTCGCGCCCTACTCGGCCCAGGGCTCGAAGCCGGCATCGAGTTTAGGCTGAGGAAAGAGGTCACGACCGCGCGGCGCCCGGTAACCGACCCGAAGTCCCTCGGCCGCGGCTGGGAGGACAGGAACTGGCACCTCGGTCCCAGAGACGCGGCGGTGCGGCGCGGCGATCGGTACTTCCACGACACAAAGGAACGCCGCACACCACAGCCCGAACCGTTTGATCGCGCTTCACGCGGCCGGCCCCTCCACACGGCATCCCGCGAATCCGACCCAGCCACTCGGCCGCACGTCCCGAAACCTTCACCCACCACACGCACCTGTGATCACACCTCCGCTCAGCTCCCGACAAGGAGATCGATCGATGGCTGCCAGCAAGCTTGTTCTCATCGCGAACGCCGGTGGCGTGGGCCGCACCGTCCTCGAACAACTGCGCGCTCAGGACGTGCCGGTGCGCGCGATGGTCCGCCGCGACGACGATCGTGCGGCTGAGCTGCGGGCGCTCGGCGCAGAGGTCGTCGTGGGCGACCTGACCCGGCCCGAGAGCGTCGAGGCCGCACTGCAGGGTGTCGCAAGGATGTACTTCGCCATGCCTGTATCGCCGGACCACCTGCTGGCAACAGCCGTGGTGGCCAGCGTGGCCCGCGAGCACGGGGAGCTGGACGGCCTGGTCGGCATGTCCCAGATGACAGTGTCCCAGATGACCGCCACCAGCACCGCGGAGTCGCACCAGCAGCGGCTGCACTGGCTGGCGGAGCAGGTACTGAACTGGTCGGGCCTGCCGGTGGTGCACATCCGGCCGACGTCGTTCCTGGACAACCCGCTGTTCACCGCGCTGCCCGCCCGGACGATCAAGGAGAACGGCACCATCGCGCTCCCATTCGGCACCGGCCGCACCTCGCCGATCGCCGCTGCCGACGTCGCCCGGGTGGTCTCCACGGTGCTCCGCGACCCGGCCCCGCACATTGGACACGCCTACGAACTGACCGGGCCGCGCACGGTCGACATGACGGAGATGGCCGAGGAGTTCTCACGGGCGCTGGGGCGCCCGGTGTCCTACGTGGACGTGCCGCTGGACCAGTGGCGGACCGAGGTGCTCGCCAAGGTGGGCCTGCCGCCGCACACCGAACAGCACATCGCGACCATGGCCCGACTGCACCGCGAGAACCGCTACGACCGCGCCTCCGACGACGTCGAGCGCGTGACGGGCGTACCTGCGCAATCGGTCGAGGCGTTCGTGGCCGCCCGGAAGGACTTCTACCTCCGCTGAACCGCTCCGGCCGGCCCCAGACGCTCGCCACAGAAGCACCCCCTGGGCGGCTACCACGGCGGAGCCCCGGCCCTGTTTGGCCTAACGACCCGCAACCGACCAGGAGCCGTCACCAAACTCGTGAAGAGACGATGCACATGCAACCTACCCTGCGCAGCAGAGCCCCGAGCCCGCCGAATCGGCGCCGCGCCCGGTTCGGCGAGCTGCCGAAGCGAACGGCGCTGCTGATTCCGAGAGGGTCGGCCGCCCGCCAGAGCAGCAGGACATCACCGAGCGGTTCAGCCGCGGGCGTGACACTCCGGTACAAGGCCGTCGAAGCCGCCGGCACCCCGCTCGGCGACACCCGCACCTCCCGCTTCGAAGCCCTCATACTCGCCACCTGACAACCCAATTCGCGGAATTCTCAGCAGAGTCCTTCAGGCCGGGAACGACGGACGGCTCCCGCACGCCCGAATGTCCGGCCGTGCACGCGCGGGTTCGGCCCTGGGTCTCCAGGAACTCGTGCGAGGCACATGATGGATCGCTCTTCGGCGCTGCGCCGTCACCTGTGCGGGCCGCGGCGGCCGGGGGCCGAGGGTGACCGCTCCCAGAGCAGGCGTACGCCGGTGGCGCGGGCGATGGCACGCAGGTGCGGGCCGGTGTTGCCGATGTACCAGATCGGCCGGTCGGCGTGCGGCCATGCGTAGGCCGGGACCCCGTCGTCCAGTAGGTCTGTCAGCCGTGGCTGGTCGAGTGACGCGGCCGAGAACTCGTAGAGTGCGGGCAGCCGTGGGGCGATCACGCCGTAGTCGAGCATGCGGGCGAGGGCGTGTTCGTCGAGGATGGTGTCCTCGACGGGCGCGGTCACCGGGTATTCGGGCGGGAAGGACCGGCCCAGGTCGAGGAACATCTGGACGGCCCGGTGCCGGGGGTCTGCCAACAGGGGACCGAGGGCGGCCAGCCGACCGAGCGCGAGTCGCGGTTGCACGAGCATGGCGTGGGTGAACAGGACGCGGAGCAGTGCGACGTTCATCATGAATCGCTCGACCTGCAGCTCCGTGGCGGCCAGATCCTCGTGCTGCAGGTAGCCGGCGACGATGCTGGCGTTGTGCGCGCGGTACCAGCGGCCGGGCTCCGGTGTACGGATGAAGTCGACCCAGAGCTCGACGCTGCGGGCGCTGGCTGTACCTGTGGCCTCGGTGGCCAGCAGGCGAGCCTCGGCCTTGTCCCGCAGCAGCCGTTCGTTGACAGCACGCCACCAGGGGCTGCCCGGCGGGTCGGCGGTTTCCGGCGCGAGTACGCCACGGGTGAGTGACCAGCGCATGAAGCTCAGCTCGGCTGTGCCGTACTGGTGGCGGGGGCCCATGGCGAGCTGGTAGAACTCTCGCGCCAGCGCGTAGCGTCCGGCCGCGTCGTCCCGCACACGTGTGACCCGTTGCGCTGCGCGTGAGGCTGCGTCAGCCACGACTGCTCGATCGGATCGGCATCATGCGGCGACCTCGAGGATTTCAGCCGGAAATTGCGCCGGGTTCGGTGCGGGCCGGTTGCGGACCGCGTAGCACCGTATCGCGGCGTGGCTGAATCCCATCAGATTGTCCCGGGTTCTGCGGGGTTGTCGAGCCGACCGTTGGGACTCGTGCCCTCGAGGTCGTGGCCGCTGAGGTCTGCGAAGGCGTCGAGGTCCGCGAAGGCGTCGAGGCCGCCGAGGCTGGAGTCGCGCTCCAGTCCGGTGGGCTGGAGGGGCTGTTCGGACCAGATCGTCTTGCCGTTCCCAGCGTAGCGGGTGCCCCAGCGCTGGGCGAACTGCGCGATCAGGAAGAGGCCACGGCCGCCCTCGTCGGTCGTCCGGGCGTGGCGCAGGTGGGGGGAGGTGCTGCTGCCGTCGGAGACCTCGCAGATGAGGGCGCGGTCGCGGATCATGCGTAGCCGGATGGGGTCCGAGGCGTAGCGGATGGCGTTGGTGACGAGTTCACTGACCACCAGTTCCGTGGTGAAGGCGAGGTCTTCGAGCCCCCATTCCGTGAGCTGCCGGGCCGCCTCGGCGCGGGCCGGTGCGACGGCGGCGGGATCTTTGGTGATGTCCCAGGAGGCGACGTGGTATTCGCCCAGGGTGTGGGTGCGGGCCAGGAGCAGTGCCGCGTCGTCTCGTGGTCCTGCCCGGTCGGCCCAGAGGTTTCCGACCGCGGCGTCGCAGAGGTCCTCCAGCGGGGTCCGTGGGTCGGCGACGGTGTCCAGTAGCTCCTGGACGCCTTGGTCGGCGTCGAGGGTGTGGCTGTGGATGAGGCCGTCGGTGTAGAGGACGAGGACGCTGCCCTCGGGAACCGTTATCCGGGTGGATTCGAAGGGCAGACCGCCGAGGCCGAGGGGCGGGCCGCTGGGGAGGTCCACGAGCCGGGCGGTGCCGGGGGGAGTGACGATTGCGGGTGGAGGGTGGCCTGCGCGGGCGAGGGTGCAGTGGCGGCTGACCGGGTCGTAGACCGCGTAGAGGCAGGTCGCTCCGGTCACTCCGGATTCGTCGCCGGCCTCCTCGGCGATCCGGCCGGCCATGTCGTCCAGGTGGGCGAGTACCTCGTCGGGGGCGAGGTCGATGCCTGCGAGGGTCTGGACGGCGGCGCGGAGGCGTCCCATGGTGGCGGCGGCGTGGATGCCGCTGCCGACGACGTCGCCGACGACCAGGGCGACGCGGGCTCCGGAGAGCGGGATGACGTCGTACCAGTCGCCTCCTACGCCGGCTTCCGTGTCGGCGGGCAGGTAGCGGTACGCGGCCTCGACCGCGTTCTGTTCGGGCACTTCCCGGGGGAGGAGGCTGCACTGGAGGGCCAGTGCCGCGGCGTGCTCGTGGGTGTAGCGGCGGGCGTTGTCGATGCAGACCGCGGCGTGTCCCACCAGCTCTTCCGCGAGGACCAGGTCATCGGGCTGGAAGGGCCCTCTGGGCTGCCGGCGGCCGATGATGGCCGCTCCCAGGGTGGTGCCGCGTGCGCGGATGGGGACGATCATCAGCGAGTGGATGCCGAGGTCGCGCAGATGCGCGCTGCGGGCCGGGTCGTCGGCGGTCCAGTGAGGATCGGTGGGGTCCAGTACCGGGATCAGTGCGGCGGCGCCGTCGATCAGAGCGCGCACGATGGGCGATGACGCGGGGTAGCCGCATGGTTCACCCAGCGGGGTGGGCGGCGGGGCGTCTCCCCGGAGGGCGCGGTGTCCGGCGCAGCAGAGGGTGGCCGCGATGGTGGCATCGGCGGGCCCGGGTGAGGGCTCTTCGCCGCGGAGCACCGAGTCGAGGAGGTCGACGGTGACGTGGTCGGCGAGCCCGGGGACGGCCGCGTCGGCCAGCTCTTGTGCCGTGTGCGGGATGTCCAGCGTGCTGCCCATGCGCTTGCGGGCCTCGTTCAGCAGGGTCAGCTTCTGCCGGGCGCGGTAGTGGTCCGTGGTGTCGAGGACGATGAAGCAGGCGCCCAGCAATTCCCCGTCCTCGCTCTCCAGACGGAAACACGAGGTGGAGTAGGCGACTTGATCCGGCTCCGACAGGACGTGGCCGAAGTACTCACGGCCCATCGAGGGGCGGCCGGTCTCCAGAACCTGGCGTATCTCCGCTTCGGTGTGTTCCACATCCAGGTCCGGCAGGACCTCTCCCAGGCGCCGCCCGAGAAACTGCTCGCGGCGGACGCCGGACAGGTGCTCCATGGTGTCGTTCACCCAGATGACCCGCAGCTCGGTGTCGAACATGGCCATGCCCACCGGCGCGGTGCGGGTGATCCCTTCCAGCAGCGAGCGGCTGGCGCTCGACCACCATGTACGAGCCATGTCGGCGGCGAGGATCAGGCGCATCGAGCGTTCGCCGGAGGCCTGGACGGGCAGGATCTTGATCTCCAGGTCAAGGCGGTGGCCGTCCCGATGGCGTACGGCCTGCAGGCCGTCCCAGCCCTGCTGTGACCCGAGCCGGGTGGCAAGGCCAGGAGTGCCCGCCTGATGCGCCGCACCTTGCACCGGCAGGAAGAGGTCCGACAACGGTTTGCCGAGCGCCTCTGGTGTCGAGTGGCCGAGAAGCTTCGCGGCCCCCTCGCTCCATCCCCGTACCACCCCTGCGTCGTCGACCACGATCACGGCGGTCGACGGTCCCAAAGGGGTGTCTGCTGCTGTGGAACGAGTTCTCGAGGGAGCACCCATACCGGCCATCCAGTACCGCCGCGTTCCCGGCACGCAGACGCTTGCGCGCAAGCGTCTGCCAGGCTGGTTCCACTTTACCTGCGGCCGGTGTTTTCGGCCGGGGTCCGCAATATGTCGCTGACCAGCTCCGATGCCCCGGCCGAATGCTGTGCCGTTCCCCCGGTCCCGGTGCCCTCGACCGGCATTGCACCGCCCCCTTGCCGCGCCTGGGATTCCGCCGTCTCGAAGGCGACGGCGTCCACCACCCCATGTTCGGCATCGCCCGCCTGAAGGCCCGCTCGCTCTTCGAGCTCAATGTCTTCGGCCTGATCAACGTCACCCGCGCCGTCCTGCCCGTCATGCGCAAGCAGGGCTCCGGCAAGCTCGTGCACATCGGCTCCCGCTCCGGCTTCGAGGGCGAGCCCGGCGTCAGCATGTACTCCGCCTCGAAGTTCGCGGTCGCCGGCATCAGCGAGGCCCTGTCCGCCGAGATAGCACCGTTCGACATCCAGTCGATGGTCGTCGAACCCGGCGTGTTCCGCACCGACTTCCTCGACACCAGCTCGCTGTCCCTGGCCGCGAACCGTATCGCCGACTACGACGACACCCCCGCCCACGTGACGCTGGACTGGATCGACAAGGCCAACCACGCCCAGCTGGGCGACCCCGTCAAGGGCGCCGCCCTCATCGTCGAGGTCACCTCCGGCGACAAGCTCCCCACCCACCTCTACCTGGGCCGCGACACCCTCGAGCGCCTCGAGGTCAAGTTCCGGCAGATCAACAACGACCTCGCCCCCTGGCGCGAGGAGTCCGCGGCCACCGCACACGACGACGCCGCGTAAGTCCCCTGAGCGCCGGGGTACATGCGTCGCCCATGTGCGCGGAGCCTCACGACAGCCCGGCTGGGTCAGCCACTCCCCCGGCCCGGCCGGGCATCCCTGGCCCGCTACGGATCCGCCTCCGCCGGTTCCGCGTTCGCCACTTCCACCACACACTCGAAGGAACCTGTCATGTCTGCTCTCCTCTCCGGCTCCCCTCTGGCGGGGCCGTGTCGCCGTCGTCTCCGGCGCTTCCAATGGCATGGGCGCAGCCGCCGCCGAACGCCTCGCCGAACTTGGCGCCACCGTGGTCGTGCTCGCCCGTCGCAAGGACAAGCTGGACGGTGTCGTGAAGAACATCGAGGCCTCCTGCGGCACCGCTCTCGCCCTGGCGGTCGACGTCACCGACCGCGCCGCCGTCCAGGCGGCCGCCGATCAGGTCGCCGACCGCTTCGGCAAGGCCGACCTCGTGTTCAACAACGCCGGCGTCCAGCTCGTCTCCAGCATCGAGGAACTCAAGGTCGATGAGTGGCAGCGGCAGATCGACCTCAACATCACCGGCCTCATGAACGTCATCGCCGCCTTCCTCCCGCACCTGACAGCCTCCGCCGAGCAGGGCAAGCCAACCGCCGCCCTTGCGGGCGCAGGACGCCGCGCCCGGCGGGGGGTTGGCTCGGCCGGCTCACCTCCCATCTGCGACTTCAGGAGGGAACTTCCTCGGTGGCCGTTTGACACCGTCAGGGCCAGCTCCCACGCTGGTTCATAGGTGACATACCGACCGAAAAGGAGATCATTATGGCGATAAGCACCCGGAAGCGCATCCGGCACCTCGTCGGAGCGTCATGCACGGCTGCGCTGCTCGCCGGAACGGTGGGCGTGGCGAGCGCCGAGGCGGTGCCTCAGACAACGAAGGCCACGGCGGAATCGTCAAGCGCGGCACCACTCGATTCCTGCACGGGTTACCACTACGACGAGAACCACAATCGCATCTGGGATCCGCCGGGCTGTACACCGCCATAAATTGACCGGGTCTTGTTACTGACCAGGAGTTTCACGCTGCGCCGAAGAGCGTGCCCCAGATGTGACCGCATGTCCGAGAGGGCGCACCTGACCTGCAACAACAGAACCCGATGTCGAAGAGCTCTGTCGGCTGCGAGGAAAGGGCACCGGCACGATTCCGATGCGCCGCGTGCTACGACTCTCGCGAGCCGATCCCCGTCGGCACCACTGCCACGGCGGGCAGCTGCTGGGCGCGTCGGTCTTGCTACCCGGTTACGCGGTCACTCCGCTCTGCGCGGCTGCGCGCCCGGAATCGGCCGGCTTGTCGGCCGCTTCCTTGTCGCCCTGCCGACCGCCTGCCTGCACGCCACCCGGCCGCTCCGTCCAGGTGATCAACCTGCTGACCACCCGCCACCACGACCGCCACGCCCTGAGCCGTATGAGTCCGGACCACCTGGGCGCCAAGGTCCTGGCGCACCTTTTGCGCAGCGACTGCGCCGAACACCTGTCCCTGTCTGCGGACAGCGAACCGGCCCAGGCCGTCACCGTCCGGGCCTGTACCCGGCAAGACGCCGTGTGAGGCCCCGGCCGAGAAGGCCACCCGGCAAAGACCGCCCCACGCCCGCGCGGGTCGGTCGCGCGTCCGGAGAGACGATTCCCTTTCCGGGCGATGGCCATGCTGCTGGTCCGCCGAATCGGCCGGGCGCAGCCCCGGCTTTCGGACGTGCACTAGAACGTGATCGCCGATACCGAACTCGAGCTCCCATTGGCCACGTAGACCTGGCGCCCTTCCGGGGACACCGCCACCCCCGCGGGGCGGGAGCCGACGGAGACGGGGCTGCCGACCGTGCGGTTCCTCGCGGTGTCGATCACTGAAACGGAACTCGAATCAGCGTTGGCCGCGTAGGCTTGGCGCCCGTCCGGGGACACCGCCACCCCCGCGGGGCGGGAGCCGACGGGGATGGGACTGCCCACCGTGCGGTTCGTCGCGGTGTCGATCACCGACACCGAGTCGGAGCCCGAGCTGGTCACGTAGACCCGGCGCCCGTCCGGGGACACCGCCACCCCCTCCGGGCGGGAGCCGACGGGGATGGGACTGCCCACCGTGCGGTTCGTCGCGGTGTCGATCACGGACACCGAGGCCGGGCGGCCCAGGCTGGTCACGTAGACCCGGCGCCCGTCCGGCGACACCGCCACCCCCTCCGGGAAGCGGCCGACGCGGATGGGACTGCCCACCGTGCGGTTCGTCGCGGTGTCGATCACTGAAACGGAACTCGAGCTCGCGTTGGTCACGTAGACCCGGCGCCCGTCCGGCGACACGTCCACCCCCTCCGGGGTGTCGCCGACGGGGATGGGACTGCCCACCGTGCGGTTCCTCGTGGCGTCGATCACCGACACCGAACCCGAGGAGCTGTTGGTCACGTAGACCCGGCGCCCGTCCGGCGACACGTCCACCCCCTCCGGGGTGGCCCCGACGGGGATGGGACTGCCCACCGTGCGGTTCGTCGCGACGTCGATCACCGACACCGAACCCGAGGCGAAGTTGGCCACGTAGACCCGGCGCCCGTCCGGGGACACCGTCACCCCCTGCGGGGAGTCGCCGACCCGGATCGAGAGCACGGATGTCGGTGCGGGGGGCTCAGGCCCCGGGGAGCGGCACTGTGTCAGGTAGATGCCGCCGCCCGCCGCGGCCAGCGCCACCAGCACCACCCCCGCAATGAACCTGGCCCGTCGGTGTCTGGGCCGCGGCGGGTGGGGCGGCAGCCGGGCCTCGTCGCCTTTGCGCGGCAGCGGTCCCAGGGGCGGCCCGGCGCGCGACCTCGCACGCCAGTTCTTGGTCGTAGGCCAGCCACACCCGCCCCTTGCCGCCGGCGCCGAGACGACGCAGGAGCCGATAGCGCCCGGTGATCACACGCCCGGCGGCCTCGTTCGCTCCTGTCACGGCGCTCCCCTCTTCCAGGACGGCCGACAGGGGGTCCCCGGCGAGCGTTGAAAGGCCTCACTCCACGTATCGCATATCGCCTGAAGCGCGGCAAGTCACCCAGAACGTGCGTAGCGCAGGTATCTCCCGTGCGGCGAACGAGGATGTCCGGGCCGCCGAGGCGTACGCCGCCGCGTCGACACGCCCCGGGCCGCCGCGGCGGTCGGCGGTGACGAAGTGACGGCTGTCGAAATCGTCGGGGCGGGACGCGTTGCCCCGGCCCGCGCAGGCACGCCGCCGATCGTGGCCCTCGCCAACGAACTCCTCGCTCTCTGGAACCGCCCCCCGATCACCCAGACCATCCTCGAAGGCCACCTCGGCCCCATGGCACAGCCAGCGGTGGTGGCCGAAGAAGACGACCATCTGCCGGCCCGGGGCGCTGCTCGTCGTCGAGAGCGGTGCCGGCTCGGGGATCTCGAAGTCCATGAGCGCGATCGCCCGGCCGGCTGACGGCCGGGCGGCCTTTCGTCACTCCACGAACCGCATTTCGTCAGTTCCCCTGGTTGGTCCCAGGGGGAAAGCCGTGCTTGCCCTCGAAGCCTTCGGTCATCCTGTCCAGCGCACCTGCGACCGTAGTCGCCCATGACGACAGCCACGCCTGCGACAAGGAACGCTCACTCATGGACCCGGATCATGTCAGGCACTGCAGGCATCCATGCGAGGGTCAAGAGCACCTGCTCGAAGGGCGTTTGGGCCGGGCATGTCGCCCGACCGGCTTGTGGGTATCACGCCGGCCTGGAGTGGCCGAGGTTGACGGCAGCTGCCATGGCGCGTGCGCGGGTGACAGCAGACGACAGCCCGTTCGGGTCCACTGGCTCCTGTCGGATCCCAACGCATGCCCGATCAGCCCCGCTTGAGCCCTGAGGCGGGTGACGGCCGACGATTCTACCGAAACATGCCGCGGTACCTGCCGTACCCAGGTGACCTGCCCGCCGCCTGATGGAACCTCGTGACTCCGCCCACGACCAAGATCGCGGGCTTCCTGCGTCAGAGGGGCTAAACCTCCGCGCAGAGGACCAGCCCGGCCCTGTTGAGCACATTGAGCGCGCCTACGTGGTCGGCGTTCGCGAGGAAGCCGCACCGGGTGCACTCGAACTTCTCTTGTGTGGGGCGGTTCTCCTGCGCGACGTGCCCGTATTCAGGGCAAGGGCGGGAGGTGTCGCGGGCAGCGACCGGGATCACTCGGCGAGCGGCACTTCCAGCCTTTGGCCCGGCTGTTCCACCGCCCCCTGAGCGACTGAGCGCCGGCTTGACGGGCTCACACCGAGATGCGGCTGTCACGGCAGTGCCGGCGATGATCGAGAACGGCACAAAACATTGACGCCGCATGCCATGGGCGTGCCGACAGCCGGCAACGAATCGGCGTAAAAACTGCAGCTTTGCATGTAAATGCCCCTATTTCTGCTTTTGGTACGGGTAGACCCCTTATAGAGAATTGTGAGGTAGTCGCCTGGGGCGCGGTACACCGGCACAGCTCCGCTTCGCGGGAGGTCTCCCTCCAGGAAGTGCACAGAGCCCCCGTATCGGCGGCCAAGGGCCCTCGTCCAGCCATTCGCCCACCCGCGCCCGTCAGGAGGAGCCAATGGATCCATGGCTGATCTGGTTGATCACTGCCGCGATCCTGGCTGCGGCAGAGGTCTTCACTCTCACCGCCGCGCTGGGAATGCTGGCCGGGGCCGCGCTGGTCACGGCCGGATCCGCCGCGCTCGGCCTTCCGCTGCCCCTGCAGTTCCTGGTGTTCACCGTCGTCGCTGCGGCCAGCGTCCTGTTCGTCCGCCCCGCGGTACTGCGCCGCACGCTCCAACCCCAGGTGGAGCGATTCGGCGTGGACGCGCTGGTCGGCAGGACCGCCTACGTCGTCTCGGAGGTGACGGGCCTGGACGGCAGGATCCGCATCGGCGGCGAGGAATGGACGGCCCGCGCCTATGACGAGACCCTGGTGATTCCTCCCGGGACGACCGTCGAAGTCATGGAGATCAGCGGCGCCACCGCACTCGTCTACCCCCGGGAGTGAACCATGGAAGCCTCAGCGCTCCTCGTCGCCGGCCTGATCGTCGCACTCTTCGCGGTCTTCACCGTGCTGCGGGCGGTGCGCATCGTGCCCCAGGCACGCGCCCGCAATGTCGAACGGCTCGGCCGCTACCACCGCACACTCAAACCCGGACTCAACGTCATCATCCCCTACATCGACCGCGTCCATCCGCAGATCGACCTGCGGGAACAGGTCGTCTCCTTCAAACCGCAACCAGTCATCACGGAGGACAACCTGGTCGTCGAGATCGACACCGTCGTGTACTTCCAGGTCACCGACCCACGAGCCGCCGCCTACGAGATCGCGAACTACCTTCAGGCGGTCGAACAGCTCACGGTCACCACCTTGCGCAACGTGGTCGGGTCGATGGACCTGGAACAGACTCTCACCTCACGCGACACCATCAACAACCAGCTCCGTGGAGTGCTGGACGAGGCCACCGGCAAGTGGGGGCTGAGGGTCAACAGGGTGGAGATCAAGGCCATCGACCCCCCGCAGTCCATCAAGGACGCGATGGAGAAGCAGATGCGGGCCGAGCGGGACAAACGGGCCGCGATCCTCGGGGCCGAAGGACAGCGCCAAGCACAGATACTCACCGCTGAAGGCGACAAGCAGTCCGCTGTCCTTCGTGCGGAGGGCAACCGGACCGCTGAGATCCTCAAGGCCGAGGGCCAGTCCCGGGCCATCGACGAGGTGTTCCAGGCCGTGCACCGCAACGATCCCGACCCCAAGCTCCTCGCCTACCAGTACCTGCAGATACTGCCCCAACTCGCGCAGGGTCCGGGCAGCACGCTCTGGGTCATCCCCAGCGAGGTCACGTCCGCCCTCCAGGGTGTGTCACGCGCGTTCAGCGAGGCGCTGCCACAGTCACCGGCCACTCGCGAGAGGACCTCCGGCGACAAGGCTGCCGACAAGGCCGCCGACGACGCGGTGCAGGCCGCAAAAGCCGCCGCGGAGGCCCTCGCCGACGCAGCCAAGGCCGACGGCGTCACCTCCGGCACTCTCCCGGCCGACCGCCTCGCTGACGGCGGATGAGAACCACGGGGCCGGGCTTCGGTCGCGTTGCCAGAACGCAAGATCCTCGAACATCCCCGGTTCACCGGGACCCCGCCCGTTCGTGGACGCCGCCTCAGGACGCCGCTTCAGGACGCCGCCTCAGGCAGCAAGCGGCGTGTGGCCGGTGGGCACAGCCTCCTCGGGCGCGACCGGCTCGGGCGGCGTACCGTCGCCGAACGGTCGCCCGCCCAGCGCTGCACGGTCGTGCGGCTTGATCCAGCCCGACAGGTCGGGGCCGGTCGGCACGATGCCGCTCGGGTTGATGTCGCGGTGCACGGCGTAGTAGTGCCGCTTGATGTGGTCGAAGTCGACCGTGTCGCCGAAGCCGGGCGTCTGGAACAAGTCCCGCGCGTACGCCCACAGCACCGGCATCTCGGACAGCTTCTGCCGGTTGCATTTGAAGTGGCCGTGGTAGACGGCGTCGAAGCGCACGAGCGTGGTGAACAGCCGCACATCCGCCTCGGTGATCGTGTCACCGACGAGGTAGCGGGACCTTTCGAGCCGCTCGGAGAGCCAGTCGAGCCGGGCGAACAGGCGCTCGTAGGCCTCGGCGTAGGACTCCTGCGACCCGGCGAACCCAGCCCGGTAGACGCCGTTGTTCACGTCCCTGTAGACCACCTCGTTCACGGCGTCGATCTCCGACCGCAGCGCGGGCGGATAGAGCCCTGGTGCCCCGTCGCGGTGGTACGGCCTCCACTCCAGCGACATGTCGATCGTGATCTGCGCGAAGGCGTTGGACACCACCTTGCCTGTCGGCACGTCGACGATGGCCGGCACCGTGATGCCCCGGTCGTAGCCGGGGTCGCGGGCCAAGTACGCCTCTTGCAGCCGCTCGATGCCGAGCACCGGGTCACGGCCGCCCGGGTCGAGGTCGAACGTCCAGCTGCGCTCGTCGTGCGTGGGCCCGGCAATCGCCATCGACAGCGCCGTCTCCAGCCCGAGGAGCCGCCGCACGATCACCGCCCGGCTTGCCCACGGACAAGCACGGCTGACCACCAGACGGTAGCGGCCGGGCTCCGCGGGGAAGCCGTCGCGTCCGTCGGCGGTGATCCGGGTGGTGATGTACCGGCTGTCGCGCGAGTACTCCTCGCCGGGACTCACATAACTCACACTGTCGCCCTACCCAGGAACAACCGCGACGAACGCTACGCAGCGCTCGGAGCTGTGGAATGTTCGGCCGGCCCCGGCCGCTGCCCCGGCTCCTCAGCACAGTCGGCGGGAAACAGAGTCGGGCGCAGCCGCGGGTGGCGAGCACGACGCCGTCCCCGAAACCCACCGATACGGACCGGGCCGGGGCCAACCGGCTCGCATCGATGCCCTTCTGCAAAGCCGCGGCCCCGCATCGCCTCGGGTGTGCCGGCTCGTCCACCGTCGGTGAGGCTGTTGAGGCTCCTCCACGGCCATTGCCGGCAGTCCCGGCCTGGGGGTGCCCCCGCCGACCGGGCGGGGTGTGCCGGGCGTTCGGCATGCCGCCATGCAGGGGGCGCGAGGTGCCGGATCCTGATCTTCTCCGAACCTGCAGGAGAGGCCCGTGAACGACCGCAGCCCTCAAGGAACCCCGACATCGGTGTCCATCGGCGCGGGCCATGACACCGCCGGTCGGCCAGGCGTCATCGGCATCGCACTCGCCGCCGTGCTCACGGCCGCGCTCGCCGAGGGTTCCTGGCAGTGGTTCTCCACGTACATCGGGGTGACGCTTCTTGCGGTGATCTTCTCGTTCTACCGACTGCCTGCGTGGACGCCCGGTGTCCGGTCGTCCTACCTGTGGAATCTGGTCGCGTATTCGCTGGTCGTCGGCCTGTGCGTGGCCATTGCCCTGGCCCCCGTGCTCCAGCGCTGGTCGCGGCTGTTCCCGATGCCGGGCACCCGCGAGGGCTGCATCGGGCTGGGTGCGTACGAGGCCATCCGGGCGCAGGCCGCGCTGGCGGACCTGGCCGACCGCGACAGCGCCGCCTTGGCCTACGCCCGGGACGCTCAGAGCCACGACGCCGTTGCCGACTGTCTGGCAGCCACGACGACCCAGTGGCTGCCTGTGTACGCGGCCGGGGCTGCCGTGCTCGTGGGCGTGGGCGCGTGGTGCGTCGACCGAGCCCGCGCGAGGAAAGGAGCGACCATGGGCCACCCGCGCTCTACCCGTCAGGGCTGACAGGTCGTGGCAGAGGCGTTGGACGTGCCGTCGCTCGGACCGTGGCCCAGGGGGTGTGGAGCTCCGGCCGCATCAACTGCCACGTGCCTGAGGCTCTTCGGCCTGCCCGTGGCGCATCGCGTTCGGCGTCGGCCTGTTGCGGACAGGCCCGGGTAGAGCAGGTCGAGTCCGCCGGACAGTGCGGACCGGACGTTGCGGCTCCCCTCGTCGGCCACAACTTCCGGAGCGCGTGCCTGGATGGCGTCCAGGGCGAGGCCGGCCACCCAGGCGGGGTCGACCTTGTCGGAGGAGTCGACGTAGTCCGCCATGTCGCGCTCCCGACGTCCTCACCAACCGCCTGGGCGTCTTTGGGGACGCGGGCGTCATGGAGAGAAGGCCCTACCGCGAGCCCGGCACCCGGACCCGCCACAGCTACCATCTGACTCCCGCCGGCGAGCAGCTGCGTCTGGTGCTGGCCGCGCTCCAGCAGTGGGGCGACGAGAATCGGGCACCGGCCACGGGGCCGACCGTTCTGCGACGCTCGGCGGGCGCCGGACGCCCGGCGCGCGTGGCATTCGTCGATGACCAGAACACCGTGGTCCCGGCGGACGATGTGAGGTTCACTCCTGCGGAAAGCGCCCCCCAGCCCTGGACCCCACACGGCCCCAGAAGGACGCCGCGTCGTCTGCGGCATCAACACTGGCGGTCAGGCACTGTGCCGCAAGGGCGACATGACCGGCCCGGCCCGGATCGGCCCGATGCTCGGCCTGCCCGCATCAACCCTGCCGCTACGAGCGGTGAACGTCCGGGCGAGCTGATCCACGTCACCTGAACAAACTCGGCTGTGTCCCGCACGGCGGCGGCTGAAGGACCCACGGTCGTGTCGCCCACCCCGAAAGCCGCTACCCGACCGGCTTCGACCGCATCCACTCCCCGTCGGCAACCACACCAGCCTCACCTGCAGCGAGATCCACAGCGACGAGCCGGTGATCGTTTCCGGTCACCGCACAAGCCGGCTGGCTAGATCGCCGCGAGGAACGCCGCCACCAGGCCCCGCGCCCACTCGGTCGGCGCTGGTTGGCCACCAAAGACGGCTCGGTAGTACAGCGGACCCAGCAGCGCATCGATGGCCCGCTCCAGGCTCGGTACCTTGCCGCCTCGGGCTCGCTCCCGCTCGATGATCGCTCCGAGTTGGGCCTGCCGGTCGGCTATGCAGGCGCTGCCGCCTTCCGGACCCGATCCGATCGTTGCGCGCATCAGGGCGAGGGCGTCCGGGTCGGCGAGGTCGGTGGCCACGTCGACCATCCAGCGCTCCAGGTCACCGGCCAGGGAACCGGAGTCGGGCACCACGACGTCACCGCTGAACCGGCTGGTGGCGACGTCGGTCAGCAGCTGGGCCACCGACCCCCAGCGCCGGTACACCGTGGTCGGGTGCACGCCGGCACGTGCGGCGATGGCGGGGATGGTCACTGCCTCGACAGGCCCCTCGGCGAGCATCTCCCCGACGGCGCGATGCACGGCCGCCCGCACCCGCGCGGAGCGGCCGCCGGGACGGGCCTGGGCTGTTGCTTGGGTCATAGGGGAAATTATCGCACCGGTCACTGCGTTAGCGCGGAAGTCGCTAACGCATTGATCACTGCATTCGGAGAGGGCATGCCCGACGCACTCACGCTCCGCAAGGAGACCCCGTCCGCCTCACCCACAGGTGCCCCACCGGCCGGCCAAGGGCGGTACGGCCTGAGCCGGCCGGTCGCCTTCGCCGCCATCGCGGGCATCTTCGTCCTGTTCATGGCCGCTTCGAGTGCTCCGTCCCCGCTCTACGTGGTCTACCAGCACGAATGGAGCTTCTCGGCGACCACACTGACCCTCGTCTTCGCGGTGTATGTCGTCGGCATGATCGGCGCGCTCCTGGTGCTCGGGGCGCTGTCCGACCACATCGGCCGCCGACCGGTCCTGGCCTCGGCGATCGTCCTCGAGGCAGTGGCGATGGCACTGTTCATCGTCGCCAACGACGTCTCGATACTGCTGACGGCCCGCTTCGTGCAGGGTGTCGCCACCGGCGTGGCGATGACGACACTTGGGGCGACCCTGGTTGATCTCAACCCGCCGCACGCGCCACATCGCGCGGGCGTCATCACGGGTGCGGCCCCGACATTCGGACTGGGCCTGGGGGCGCTGGGCGCCGGAGTCCTCGCGCAGTACGGGCCACACCCGACCCGGTTGGTGTACGCGCTGCTGTTCGCGGGCTTGATCCTCGCCGGTCTGCTCATCGCGGCACTGCCCGAGACGGCACAGCGCCGACCCGGGGTGGTCCGCTCACTGCAGCCTCGCCTGAGGGTCGCTCCGCGGCTGCGCGCAGACTTCGTCGGGCTGGTGCCGATTCTCATAGCCAGCTGGGCCCTTGGCGGACTGTACCTGTCACTCGGGTCATCAGTGGCCGCCGACCTGTTCGGCCTGTCCAGCCACGTCATCGGTGGGCTCGTCGTCGCCCTGCTCTGCGGGGCTGCCTCGGTCACGGCATTCGCGCTGCGTGGTTGGCCCAACGAGCGCACTCTGGCCCTGGGAGCGACCTTCCTGCTGGTGGGGACGGCAGTGGGTCTGGCCGGGGTGGAGACAAACTCGCTCACGATCGCCGCACTCGGCACCGTCTTCGCCGGCATCGGCTTCGGCGGTTCGGCCCTGGCCAGTTTCGGCACGCTGGCCCGGATCGCCGAGCCTGCCGAGCGGGGCGAACTGTTCGCCGTCGCGTTCGTGATCTCCTACCTCGCCTTCAGCATTCCAGCCGTAGTCGCTGGGGTCGCCACCACAAGCGTGGGTTTGCACGAGACGTCGGTCGTCTACAGCGCGACTGTCATGGCCCTCTGTGCGCTTGCGCTCGTCGCGCAGCGGCTGCGCACGGCACGGGTCAGGATCGCCAGTGGCTGAAAGCAGCCGGTCGGAGCGTGAGGCTGGGCGTCGGTCCTGCCGGGCCGATTTCCGGGACCGATCCGATGACGCACGTTCGACCTCGTTGAAGCCGGCGACCGCATGCGTCCAGGTGTCTGCGACGGAAGTCCGTCCGGTCTCTTCCCGTCGTCCTCCATGCGGGTGATCGACGTTCCCGGTGAGGTTTTCCGCCGCCGCGCAGCGTGATGTCCTGCCGGTGCACCGGCTGCCGCGCAGCCCCGTACTCGGCCTGGGCGCAGCGGTCGTGCTGCACCAGTACGTCGGCGAACAGCGCACTCACCGCGCGCTGTTCGCCGACCATGAAGGCGACCGGGCGCGCGCTGCCTTCGGCTTCGCCGGACCGACCACAGGCCTGCCCCAGGGGTCCCTGCAGCAGCTCGCCGGCCTCGTTCGGAACGTCATCGAGGCTACGGCAGCACCACGCGTGAGGTGCGATCCGTCCGTGTCCGTCCCGGACTCCGCTCTCCGTCCAAGAGGAGGGCCCGTGCGTTCAGGTGTCGGGATCGGCAAGAACCACCGCACGGTGACGCGGGTGCGTGCTGGACAGCTCGATCGTCGATGGGTGGACAAGAACGCGAAGCTCTTGGCGGAACGGCGGATCTTGGTCGTGAACCCGTCTACCAGGAGCTTCGTCGTTCACATCACCCAGTGTGTCCCAACCGGCGTGCCATGCCGACCTTTTGGGAATAGCTCGGCATGTCCCTGCAATCCTGCAATCCTGCAATCCTGCAATCCTGCAATCCTGCGATCCTCAACGTCCGGCAGCCGCAGTCAGGTTGGCAGATGTGCTCAGCAGGTCGGAGGCTGCGGGGCACTTGCCACCCCTGACTCCCGGCCGCTCAGCGCGGCGTCGAGAGTCTCCTGGGCCGTGCGCAGCGCTTCAGCGTACTTCGGCTCGGACATTCGCTGCCAGGCCCGGTCCGGCGCAATGTGCTCGAGCCGGCTCATCACCCACCAAATATTGCCGAACGGGTCACGCACCCGGCCGCCGCGATCTCCCCACGCGCTGTCAGCAGCCTCGGTGATGACCTCTGCCCCGTGCGCGACAGCGGTGGCCATGGCGGCGTCGGCGTCCGGAACGTAGACCCGCAGCAGCGCCGGCATCACAGGCCAGTCAGGCCGTCGGTCGAAGGCCAACACGACCGTGTCGCCGACTCGGATCTCGCCGTGGCCGGTGCTGCCGTCCTCGACCGGTACCCGTGCGAGCTCTTTGCCGCCGAACGCGGCGGTGATGAAGTCAAGCAGTGCGCCGGTGTCGTCGGTGACCACCCACGGTGCAACGCTGGTGTAGCCCTCGGGTGCAGTGTGTTCCATCGCTCTCGCCCCTTCCTGCAGGTCATCGCGGTGTGACGACACCAGGGCTCAACCAGGCCAGATTTGGTCCTACAAGAAGCGCGGAATCACGGGCATGTCCGCCCCGCCGGCCGGATGTTGACCCACGTCTCACTTGCCCAGAGCCGCGCGCATGACCCGGCAGCGAACTGACCAAGGCGTAAGCGAGACGGCGTTCGGCTCATCGTTCGGTCCGGCCGACGACGCCGGGAGCACGCCGTCGACCGCGGACGCCCTTGGCGTGCCGGACTCCGGCCAACCTGAGGCCAACCATCGTGGCGCGAGGGTGTGCTGGCCCGTGGGGCGACCTGGCCACCCGATTCGGCCCCGATTCGACCCGGCGGGTGAGGACCGGAGCAGGCCGTTGCTCCGACCAGGGCCGGAGCAACGGTGACAAACGAGTCTGGCTCCACGCCCGGTTCCGTGCGCCGGCGAACCGCTTCCGCGAGCGGGCATGCGTCTTCACGGCACCGTCACCGTTGCAGCGATCCGGCTCTGGCTCCGCTCGTCACCCGCAGGACAGCCTTCAGTCCCTCGGCTCGGTGAAGCGGATGCTGTTGCCGAAGGGGTCGCGAAGGGCGCAGTCGGTTCCGTACGGACGCTCGGTGGGTTCCTCGGTGAACTCGACGCCCCGGCCCAGCAGCGTCTCGTACGTCTTGCGGCAGTCGTCCGTGCTGAAGATGAGCGAGCCCCCCATCGCGCCCTTGGTCACCAGCTCACGGACCTGCTGCGCCGTCTCATCGGACATCGCCGGAGGGCCCGGCTTCTCCAGCAGGATCTGGCGCTCCGGATGACCGGGGATGCTGACGGTCAGCCAGCGCATGAAGCCGAGGTCGACGTCGGCACTGACCTCCAGGCCGAGCTTGCCGACGTAGAAGTCGACGGCGTCGTCCTGGTCGAGGACATAGATCTGCGAGTGCGTGATGGCGTTGAACATGTGCATCACGCTACTGGGCAAGCCGGAGGAAAACTTATCCAAAACTGCTCGGCCGACGGACGGTGCAGGTGGTGCGGACGGTCAGGCGCGCGGCCGCGTCCACGCCATCGTGAAGCACGTCGGTACGTCCGCGGCCACCGCTTCCTTGCGGTACGCCCTCGGTGACCGGCCGACGATGGCGCGGAACGTGCGACTGAAGGTTCCCGGGCTTCCGAAGCCGACTTCGAAGCAGATGTCCGTCGCACTGTGGTCGGTCTCCCGGAGCAGGAACATCGCACGCTCGACACGACGCCGCTGCAGGTAGCGGTGCGGCGTTTCGCCGAATGTGGCTCGGAAGGTGCGCGTGAAGTGTGCCTCCGACACAAGGGCGATCCGGGCCAGGGCAGGGACGTCCAGCGGCTGTGCGTAGGCGCGGTCCATCGCATCCCGTGCCCGAAGCATGCGGCGGTTGGTGTCTTCTGCAGCGCGGCTCACGGCGCCATCCCATCACGGTTCTCCACCGTTCGTGGCAGCTTCGGTGACCGATCCGCTCCGCTCTCTCCCAGCACGAAGGGCTGCCGTGTTGTTGAATCTGGCCGTCGCTCCTCGGGCCCACGCCCCGTCCGGCGGCCGGGCAGGTCCCGATGCGTCGGCGTACTGTGTTCGGTGCCGCTGCCCTCGGGCTCCACCGCCCGCGGCATGCTCGTCGGTCTCGGTCGGACGCGGCGCTCACGAGCGTCGCCCCATGCGAGAGGACGGGTTGCCGGCGCGCAACTCCGCAACCACATGAAGGAGTTCGGCGACCTTGTTCTCGGCGGCGATCCGCGCCCGCAGAAGTGACGATCTTGCAGGTAGCAGCACGATCCAGATCACCGACGACGGGCGCGAGGCCACGATACGCCGTCCGAGTGCCGCGGTACCCCAGTCCTCGGGTGCGGCGAAGACCGACGTCGGAATCGCGAGCGCACGCGGGTACGGAGACTTCGGGCGAAGTTGGGCCTCGACGACCAGCGCGTGACGGGAACTGCCACCCGTCGCGGAGAGCTGGGCCGGCTCGGCGACCGGGAGGTCGTCGTCGAGGACATCGAAGAACCGGACCCGGCCGGGTCCGGGCGGTCCGGGCGTCGGCTGGAGCGGGCACCGGATCCGGAGCCGGTTGCGGCATCCGCTCGAGGTGATGCCCCCAGCCGAACAAGCACGGCCCGGGCTCCCGGGCCGGCACGCACTCCTCGACCTCGACGAACCGGCGAAGGCTCTCCGGCCATCCGGGCGGCCGGGCGGGCGGTGTGGCGCCGTCCAATGCGATGCCCCCGAAGCCGTCGAAGCCCACGACGGCGAACGGGCTCGCGGTCCGCGCCCTTCCACCTCACGCCTTCACATACTTGACGCATCAAGCACATCGCTTATAGTTGACAAGTCAACCAAGTGAGGCGAACACCAACATGGGAATCCAAGCCCCTGCGGCGGGCACCGTCGTCGCGTCGTGCCGCTTGATCGGCAAGCAGCCCAGGATGTGGCGCTCAGACCCGTCCGTCACCGGCGCGAAGGCCGCCCGTCCGGCCCGCGCCGCCGTGGCCGGACCGCCCGTACTGCCCGGGTTCGTGATGGTGCCCGCCGAGCGGGCGCCCGGGGCCCCCACGGGGCCGGAGGCGGTGCGCTCCACCTGGCGGGCACTGGCCGGTGCACAGGGCCAGGAACGTCCTGTCGTCGTGCGCTCCTCCTCGGTGTACGAGGACACCGAGGACTCCTCCATGGCGGGGCGTTTCGAGTCGGTGCTGGATGTGCCGGGGCGGCAGGAGTTCACCGCCGCGGCGCAGACCGTGCTCGCCTCCGCCCGGCGGGTACGGCCCCTGCGCCCGTCCTCGAACGCCCAGCCGGGCGACGGGACGGCCGTGCTGGTGCAGCCGATACTCAAGTCGGTCGTCGGCGGCGTGGTTCGGCGCCGACCCGGTCGTGGCCGCACCGACCGGATCCGGGTGAGCACGGCGCGCGGCGGCCCGGACCAGCTGGTCGACGGCAGCACGCAAGGGGTGCGCCGCCGGATGACCCGCCGTGCCCGACGGGCACTCCAGCGGGCCCGGCCACGAATACTTGTTACGCGAAGCACCTACCTATGGACCCTTCGTCAAGCAAGTAAGTAGGATGCAGTCATGTCCACCGCCACACCGCAGCCGGCGCAGGCCCCGGAAGGCGTACAGCCGCTGAGCCCGGACGAAGAGGCCGTGGTCCGGTGTCTCAATCGCGTCATCTACGCCCTGCCCCGTGCCATGGACGCCGACATGGTCCGCGAGCAGCGGCTGCCCGTCATCGAGTACCTGACCCTGATGCACCTCTCCGAGGCTCCCGACCGGCAGCTGCGCATGAGCGATCTCGCCACCGCCTGCGAAATGTCGCTCAGCGGCATGACTCGCGTCGTGCACCGGTTGGAAGGCCAGGGGCTCGTCCAGCGGGTCAGGAGCGAAAAGGACGCCCGCGGCTGGAACGCCGTCCTCACTGACGCCGGTTTCGACCGCCTGAGGGAGGCCTGGCCAACCAACCTGGGCGCCGTACGCAGGCACTTCCTCGACCACCTTGTGGGTCTGGACCTCAAGGTGCTCGCTGCGGCCCTGCGGAACATCGCCACCTGAGCGGAGCGTGCGCGCCGTCCGACCGCGTCCTCACTGCGCACGAGGTCGCCAGGATGGACGCCTTGGCGCCGGCATCCCCTGACGTCCGAGACCGCAACCCCCATCTGCGCTGCACGCAACCGCGAGCACGGACCAGACCGCCCTGGGGCACAGAGGGGAGGCCAAGAAGCCACCGGAGGACCTGCGCGCGGGGTGGACTCACGCACGCAAGGGCCTTGCAACAGGACAGGTGGAACGGGCGAGCGTACGGGTGCTCCTTCGCCTGGTCGTGCATCCTGCGCAGCCACGGCTGACGGACGGCGGGCAACCGTGCCAGCGTGTCGAGGAACACTCCCGAATCAGGCCGGCACAGCTGCCATGGATGCAGCGGCAGCGGATCGTCACGGAAGACGCCGTCGGGCATTCCACCTGTCACGGGAACTGGCAACCGTTCGCGGTGGAAGGCCAGATGCATCCACACGTCGGCGGCCAACGGGACGAGGGCCGCGGTGCCGGACGGCTGCCATGCTTTGCCCGTCTGCGGATGGCGCGGAACCAGGGCGATGTCGGGGACGGGGGCAGCGGCAGGCAGACCCGGTCGGGCCAGGGCCGCTTTCCTCGCCGGCGGCCCCGGCGGGAACAGCGCGTCGAGCGCGCGGCCCAACGTGTCCGCGACGAGGCCGTCGGGGACGGCCACGGGTGCGCCCGCCGAGGCCGCCAGCAGGTGGGCCGGCGCCGCCCCGACGGCTGCCTCCCACCGTGGGTTCCATGCCCCTGACGGCTGGTCCTCTGCCGATCTCCCGGACCGGCTCCCGGACCGACCGGCGGTGTGCTCCGCCGGTCCTGCGCAAGCGCCTCCCGGTCGACGGGCCGGCCGGGCGGGATCGTCGGTGGGGAGGCGGCGCACGGCGTGCGGGGCGAGCCACACCGCGTGCCCGTACGACCAGTCGTCGATGCGGGTCGCCACCGCCCGACCGCATTGCGCGCATGCCAGGTTCGGACCGTCACTCCCGTCCAGCCCTATGCAGTAGCCGCCGCATCGCTCGGGGACGAGGTCGTACCGCGGGTGTTCCCCGGGGCGACGACGATCGCTCCCCGTGCCCGGAAGGACAGGGCGTAGACCGGCGCGAACACACCCTGGGCTTCCGCTTCGTCCACCCCGATCTCGCTCCATGGCCGCCACGGCGGCCCGGAAGGCTCCGGGCCGACGGCGAACGTCCCCGGTTCCATCAGCGCGGGGAGCAGGACATGCCCGTACCCGTGGCGGGCATGGTCGGGAAGCGCAATCTGCGACACGGGTGCGGTCAACTCGGCGCCGCACGCCGCACCCGCGAACAGGTGGCCGGTCCGGGGGCATCGCCCGGACCGTCTCCCCGATGCCCTCCAGCGGGATGGCCCCGGCTCGCGGCGCCTTGACCTCGGGTTCGCGCATCAACTCGCGCAGTGTCTGCATCCGTTCGGGGTCGAGCAGAACGGCCTGGAAGCGGGTGCACATGGCCGGTGCGAAGCCGGAGAACGAGTGGCCGGCCCCGCACTTGCGGCGTGCTCCCACAACTGCCCATTCCGGCAAGCCTTGCGTACATCGGCGTCCGCGTCCCTCTTCAGACGTAGGCGCCTTCAGACGTAGGCGCCGAAGAGGCGCGTGCACAACCGTTCAGTCGGCGAACTTCGCCAGGAGCTGTGCTCAGGGTGTAGCAGTGAGAGCCCAGCAAGCCGCCGCCAAGGGCATCGCAGGAGGTAGTCACTGCGGCCTGTCGCTCGAGGATGACGCGGCTGGGCCGGTCTGCTTGCCGGCTTCTTCGTCGAGCCGGTCAGCGAGGATCATCGCCACATCGTCCGCCAAGTGACCCTCGGTGTGGCGGATCAATGCCTGGTGCACTTCTTCCAGGACCTCCGACGGAGTGGTGCTTGCGCGTGTCCCCTCCATAATCTCTGTCAGGGGGAAGAATTCGTTGTCGCGATTGCGGGCTTCGATCACGCCATCGGTGTACAGCAGCAGTCGGTCGCCAGGTACGTACGGATAGCTCTCGGGCTTCGCCAGAGGGCCGGTGACGAGTTCTTCCAGCCCGAGAGGCGGCTGTGGCGAAGCGGGCATCAGGGCCTCAACCCTGCCCTGGTGCAGCATCAGCGGAGGCGGATGGCCACGGTTGACCAGTTGCACCACCTGTTCGTCGGACACCTGGGCCACGAGTACGGTGGTGAACCCCTCCATCAGAACCTCGGGAAGTTCTGCCTGAGAGTACGTACCCGGTACGGCGGCCTCCCGTCGCAGAGCAGCCGCGCAGTGGTTCACGACCTCCGCCAGCTCGTCCTCGTAGTGCACGGCCTCCCGAAACGCGCCCAACGCCACCGCGACCGCCCGCACGGCAGACAGCCCCTTGCCCCGGACGTCCCCCACGATCAGCCGGACGCCGAACCGCGTGTGCACAGCCTCGTACAGATCGCCGCCGATCTGTGCACCCGTCCCGGCCGCGAGGCACAGACTGGCCCCCCGCACCGGGCCCAGCCGCTCCGGGATGGGCCGCAGGACGACCTCCTGAGCTGCCACGGCGATCCGGCGCATCTGGTCGAGCTCGCTCTGCCTGCGCGTACGCGCCGCGTTACTGAGAATGACACTGGCCACGGACGCCACGAGCAGCCCCAGGAAGTTGCCGAAGACCAGCTGGGTGCCCCATGCCTGGTGGAAGGTCGCGGTGGTCACATTCACGCCCAGAGCGACCGCTGCCGCGGAGAGGGTGCCCACCGGGCCCATCGTCAGCGCGGCCAGTGCCGGCGTCGTGGTGAGGAGAGGGCCGGTGACCAGGTCGTGTGCGGGCGAAAACTCGATACCCAGCACGCCCAGCGCGATCGCGAAGGGCACACACTGCGCCAGCCTGAACAGGACCCTGCTATGACCGCCCGCTCCTGGTCGAGGAGGCGGGCGGAGGAGCGACCCCATGGGTACAGCCTGCCTCGCCGACGTGGAGTGTTCCACTCAACGATCTTGTGGCCGTCCACGAACCCGGTGAGCCGTGGCACGCAGACGCGCGCTGCTGCACCCGCGAAGTGAACCCCTCAGATCCGCCAACAGGCCACCGGTATGCCGGCTGAAGAACTCACTCACCATTCCGGCTGCTCGGTCTGTAGGCCGCCCGGTCGGAGTTGGTTCGAAGCCGATGCAGTCGATGCCGGTGCACAGTCGTCACGGCCGGTGCACCGGCAGTCCGACCTCGCGACAGCGCGGCGGGATGCACCGGGCCCCCGGAGCGTGCGCTCCAGGGGCCCGGCAGTGCCTGGCGCCGGATCAGGCGACAGTGATGTTCTCCGCCTGCGGGCCCTTCTGGCCCTGGGTGATGTCGAAGGTGACGGCCTGGCCTTCCTGGAGCTCGCGGAAGCCGCTGGAGTTGATGTTGGAGTAGTGCGCGAAGACGTCGGGTCCGCCGCCGTCCTGAGCGATGAAGCCGAAGCCCTTTTCGGAGTTGAACCACTTGACGGTTCCGCTGGCCATGCCGGTGCCTCTCAGTCGATAACGGATCCGCACCGCGCGGATCCGGAGGTGATCGCCCTGGTCCTCAGGCACTGCACAGCAAAGCGCCCACGCCGGAGCGCGGGCAGGTACTGCGAACCACGACATCTACCGATGACGCTACACGGCGGGACCGCCCATCACCAGAGAGCAACGGCTATCGAGTGATCGGAGATGCCCGCGGCCCAGGGCGTTTGACCGGCAGGCCTTGGCGGTCGTCCCCGTCCGTTCCAGGGCGGCGGGAGCGGCGTCCTCATCCCTCCGGTCGCCGTCGAACAGCGTCGCCACCAGGAAGGCACGCATCGATTCGCGGTCGAAGAAGGTCGTGAAGGACCGGAAGATCCGCAAGATCCGTTCCGCGATCGGTGTCACCAGGAGGCCGTACAACGGCCAGGGAGCCGGTGAGCCAGTCCAGGGCCGCACCTTGTCCGGGCACGTCGGCGAACACCTCCTCGTAGCGCGCGCCCACCGCGTCGAAGTCCTCTGCGGCGGACGCGCCCCCAGGCCGTGGGCCCTCCCTCAATTCACCACCTCCGTGTCGTAGAAGCAGTAGTGGCCTGCAATGGCCGCCACTACTGGTTTCGGATCGAGGAAGGACCAGACCACGTCGTCCGCGCCGGGCACCGACCAGTAGGAGGCGTCACCCTTGAACGGGCAGTGGGAGGTCGCGGAGGACGGGATGAGCAGATCGGTTCGTACGTCGGCGGGCGGCAGGTAGTACCGGACCGGGCAGCCGGTCTCGCGCAGGACCAGGGGCTGCCGGCTTTCGGCGAGCAGCCGGCCGTCCCGTACGACGCGGACGTGCTCGGTTCCTCGCTCGACGGTGATGCGGTGGCCCCTGCTCCGGCTTTCGGGCCCTGTCTGAGGTGAGTGTGAGGTCATGACTGAATCAGCGTTCGGGCAGGACTCGGTGTTCCCGGCCGTCGCGCCGGACGGCGGCTGTGGGGGGAATCTCGACACGCTACGGCGGCGCGATCGAGCCCCGAGCCATGGGGCGCACCTCATGTGCCCGTCCGGCTCGTGCGGGCTGCGGAGCCAACCTGCCCAGGTTGCGCCCGTTGTTCGGTTGCGCATCTCGGCACGATGATCTCTACCCCGTCCGCAGCTGGTGATCAGGGCGTGCGGCGATGAGTGACGGACGGATGCCTGGCTGCGGGCACGGGAGCGGATCCAGGCCGCCGCCCAGGTACCGCGGAAGCCTGGAGAGCCGGTGTCCGCAGAAGAGGCGGACCACCAGTTGCAATGGTCTGGCACGAAAAGCCCTGACCCGCTGCCTTGCGACTCTCCGGCCGTACGGCTCCCGGGAGGCCTGACCCGGTACGCGTTTACTGAGCGCCGTCAGGACTGTGTGACTCCTTGTCTGCTGAGGGTCAGGACTTCTCGTGCCCGGCACCCCTGTCGTGCTTCGACGGCGGTCCAGAGCTTGCTGCCGTCGACCCGGGGCCGCAACGGCGAGAGGCTGTCCCGGACAGGGAGGGAACCGTCCAGGCTGGTCAGCGACTCGTCCGGACATGTCCGGGACAGCCGTGGGTCCGGCTGCCGTGCCCTTGGCAGATCACCGGAGCCTGAGTCTGCCACTCGACCGTCACCCTGTGGGCGAGCAGGCAGCTCGGTGGGCGTGATGTCCATCCAGCCCATCGAAGTCGAAGTCGAAGTCGAAGTCGACGCCCCACCGCTCACCGGGGTTCGTGACGCGACCGCCTCCGCCCGGGCGCAGAAGCCTCCGTTCCCCTTCTCGGCTCGGGTCGCGGCAGCACGCGACCATGCTCATGCCATGGATACGCCATTGCCATGGCCCTGTAACACTCCTGACGGAGGCTCTGAAAACACCTCCGGTCTCACCAGTAACTCACCCTCCACGTGACCGGGTTGATCAAACGATCCGCCCCGGCCGATTCTTCGTGCCGCGGCTGCGCGTGAGGAGGAGAATGATGGCTGCAGAGGCATCCCGCCGTAATTTCCTGAGATCCGTCGGGATCGCGGGCGGCGCCGGAGTCCTGTACTCGGCGATGGGCGCGCTGGGCCTGGCACCGGTCCCGGACGTACGAGCCGAGGAATACCGTGCGCCCCGCAGGAGCGACTTCACGCTCACCGGACGCAACAGCAAGACTGTCCTCATACTTGGCGGCGGCATCGCGGGTCTTGCGACGGCGTACGAGCTCGGCAAGGCCGGCTACAAGTGCCAGATCCTGGAGGCCAAGGACCGCCCCGGCGGCCGCAACTGGACGGTCCGCGGCGGCACGACGCTCACCGACCTGGACGGGCGCACCCAGACGGCCTCGTTCTCCAAGGGCCAGTACATGAACGCGGGACCGGCACGGCTGCCGCAGTCACACGTCACGCTCGAGTACTGTCGCGAACTCGACGTTCCCCTCGAGGTGTTCACCAACCTGAACGCCAACGCGTATATCTACCACGAGAAGGGCGCCGCTCTCGCGGGCACGCCCATGCGCTGGCGCACCGCGAAGGCCGACGTCTACGGCTACGTCTCCGAGTTGCTCGCCAAGGCCACCGACCGGGGGGCCCTGGACAGGGAGCTCACCGCCGATGACAAGGAGCGGCTGATCGCGTTCCTGCAGAACTTCGGCGCCATCAAGGGCAAGGCGGACGGCTTCGCCTACACGGGGACCGACCGGCGCGGCTACACGGTCGAGCCGGGTGCGGCGTCCGAGGAGGGCACGGTCCTCGGCCCGGTGCCGTCGCTGTCGGACGTCATCGCGAGCGGCGTCGGGCAGCGTTTCTCCTTCGAGTTCGGTTACGACCAGGCCATGCTGATGTTCCAGCCGGTGGGCGGGATGGACGCGATCCCCTACGCGCTGGCGAAGGCCATCGGCCGGGACCGGATCACGTACGGCGCCAATGTCCTGGAGGTCAACGACCTCCAGGACGGCGCCGAGGTCGTCCACCAGGACGCCCAGGGCCGCACCCGCACCCGGCGCGCCGACTTCGTCGTGGCGGCGATCCCGCCGATGGTCATGGCACGGGTCAAGCACAACCTGGGCGCGGACATCACCGCGGCGCTGAAGTACCCCGTCGCGACGCCCGTCGGCAAGATCGGGCTCGAGTACCGCAGCCGCTGGTGGGAGACGGACCAGCACATCTACGGCGGCATCACACCGACCGACACGGACCTGGCCACCATCTGGTACCCCTCGTACGGCTACCAGGGCAGCCGCGGAACGCTGATCGGCTACTACAACTTCGGCGCCAACGCGGTCGCGTACAGCAACCTGCCGCACGCGGCGCGAGTGGAGCGGGCGGTGAGCCAGGGCGTGAAGATCCACGGCGACAAGTACCGCACCGAGCTCGACCGCTCCTTCAGTGTGGCCTGGCACCGTACGCCCGATGTCGAGGGCGGGTGGGTCGGCTGGCCCTCGCAGAACGGCCCGGAGTACGCGCTGCTGAACAAGCCCGCAGGGCACGTCTACTTCGCCGGCGACTGGCTCAGCCATGTCATCGCCTGGCAGCACGGCGCGTTCACCTCGGCCCGCAAGGTCGTCACCGACATCCACGAGAGGGTGATGGCCGCATGAAGCGGCGTACGACGGTACTCACGGGCACGGTCCTGATCGCCTCACTGCTCACCGGCGGCACCGCCCTGGCCGGGGCCCGGGGTTGGTGGCCCGGCCCGAAGGACGTACGCGTCATGCTGCCCGAGGGGCAGTCCAACCCTGCCATCGCCAGTGGAGTGGCGATGGGCGGGCAGGTGGCCGTCTACCAGAGCAGCGGCCTCGGACCGTCCGCGCTCAACCCCGGTGCACCGGACGGCAGTCCCGAACGCTACACCGACCCCGCCCTCACCGAAGGGGCCGAGGGCGTCACGGTCACCGAAGCGCAGGCGCTCGTCGTGCTGCGCAACATCAGGACCAACCTCGAGGACGCGGGCCTGACTCCGGCCGACGTCATCACGATGAAGTGCTACCTGATGAAGCCGCCGGACGCGGAGACCGCCGACTACGCGGGCTGGAACCGCGCGTACCGGCAGTACTTCGCCAACATCGACCTGACGTCGCAGAAGGTCGTGCCCGTGCCCTTGGGAACGTCCGCTCCCAAGTCGCCGCTGCTCGCCAACAAGGCCCGTCCCGCACGGGCGACGATGGAGGTCGCCTCGCTGGCCGTGAAGGGATGGCTGGTCGAGGTCGAGGTAACCGCCACCTACACGAAGCGCTGATCAGCGCAGTTCACCAGGGAACCGAACGCAATGACGGGGGCGGAGCCCGCGGGCGGACTCCGCCCCCGTCCCATGCCCTGGCGTGCTCTCCGGTCGCGTTCCACGGCCGGCCTTGACCGCTCCCCGACGACAGACCTCGGCCGGGAAGCGGTGCCGTACGGGTCGCAGTCGGCGCCGCCGGACCCGGACCCGGACCCGGACCCGGACCTGGCCCGGACCTCGTGCGCACGTTCTGTGCCATGTACCGCTCCGGTTCGGGAGCCGCCACCCGGGCCTGCCCCGACCCGCCGATCAGCCATCCATGTACTCGCTGCCCCACGGCAACCGCAGAAGCTCACGCCGGACAAGTGCGGCCGGCTCGGCCGCGGCCCCGGCCCTCGCGCTGCCCGCCACCGGTGCCCCTGGCGCCGGGGCAGCGCGGCGCCGGCGGCACCGCCCGGGCACGCAGGAATCACGCGGCGATGACAGCGACTCCGGTGCGGCCTCCGTCGACGTCCACCACCGTGCCGTGCACGAACGCAGCTTCGTCACTCGCCAGCCACACAGCGGCGTGTGCGATGGCGTCCGGGCCACCGACATCCCCGACCGGAGTCCCCTTCATCATGATCTCGGCCGGGTGGGGTTCGCTCTCCCCCGCGGCACGCGTGAGGATCACGCCCGGCGAGATCGCGTTCACCCGCACCCCGGCCGGCCCGAACTCGGCCGCCCATGCCCGGGTGAGGGTCTCCATGGCGCCCTTGGTCGAGCTGTAGAGAGCGCCGACCGGAACGCCCAGGCGGGCGATCCACGACCCGAGATTGACGATGGTTCCGCCGCCGGCCTGCGCCATGGCAGGGGCGACGGCCGCGGTCAGGAAGAACGGCGCTTTGACGTTCACCGCGTAGACCTCGTCGAAGGTCTCCTCGTCCGTGGTGGCCGTGGTGGCAGCCGGGTAGATGCCGGCGTTGTTGACCGGGATGTCGATGCGGCCGCCCAGCACCTCACCTGCCCGCTGCGCCAGCTCACGGGAGGCCCCCGCGCTACCGTCGAGGTCGGCCTCCACGAAGTCGGCACGCCCCCGGTCGCGCGTGGGAGACGGCGGACAAGCGGTTCTGCCACGGTGCCGCCAATGCGACCTGGTCGTCATCCGTCGCCTGCGCCACTCGTCCGAACTCGCCCCCGGTGAGGGAGGAACCCCGGCTCGTGCCACTGGTCCACATGATGGCCACGGGATGGAACCTCGATCTCGGGGCCGAGCGCCAGACGGTGGAGTCCGTCACGTGCAACGGGAAACCGGTTCGCGTGAAGGACGTCGGCGTGATGGCGGACGGGCGGCGTACCGTCCACGCCATCGAGTTCTCCGACCTCACACCAGGCTCGGTGACCGTGCAGGTGCGGCGGGAACGCGGACGGTGTCCGAGCCACTGGAGTTGCACTCTTTGGAGGAGGGGAGCCCGCCGGACCTGGCGCGGTGCAGCCAGGCCTGGGCCGCATCACTTGGATCAGTCGGACCCGCGCGCACCGGAACAAAGCCCCGGGCGTCGGCGAGCGGTGCCCGGGGCGTGTGCTGGTGCTGTCTTGCGAGGACCGTTCGACCGTCCGAGCGCTTCCGCCCGGGCAAGGGGTGGGGCAGCGACTGCGGGTTGAACTCCCGCTCGGCATGGGAGAGTTCATGGCGGCCTATCGCCTGAGCGTGATTCACCACGCCCCTCGTCAGCAGACCCTAGGCGCGCTGCTCGTCGCCCCGAATGCGGGCGTGCAGGTGCATGTCGTGCCGGCCGTCGCCGTGGACGGCAGCGCTGCGCTTGGTGCCCTCCAAGACGAATCCGGACCTGGCGGCAACCCGGCAGGACGCCTCGTTACGGGTCGAGTGGTCCAGCTCCAGGCGGTGGAATCCGGTCTCGTCCAGGGCCCAGGTGCTCAGGGCTGTGAGCGCACGGGAGGCAACCCCTGCGCCACGGACGGCCGGGAGCACCCAGTACGCGCACTCGGCGATGCCGTCATCGAAGTCCATGCCACGAAGCGCAATGCGGCCCAGTACCTCGCCGTCGTCGCGGGTTACCGCCCAGTGCCCGGCCTTCTCCTGCGCCCAGTCCCGGCGGTAGCCGTCGAACCACTCGCGGACCTGGTTCTCGGATGCAGGCCGGCGCGTGTGCCAACGACGGATCCCGCTGTCCTGGTAGGCGGCAAGGAACACCGGGGCGTCGGCGGCGTCCCAGGGCCGCAGCAACAGGCCGCCGGCGACAGGGAGCACGGGCTGCGGGGCGGCGGCGAGAGTGCCGGCGGGGATGACAGATGGCGTCGAGAGGGCGCGGGTCATGGGCCATCATCACCCGATGACGATCACATGGGTCAAGGTCCCCGGCCAGCCGAGCTCCTCCGCGCTCGCGGGACCACGTTTGACGACGAATACGGCTCTGCTACGCGGGGGTGGCGGTGTGGACACGGCTGTCACTCCCCCGCGTTGGATGCCGCGCTGTGCACCGTATCCCGAGCTACTGACAACACCGTCCGCTCCACGGACAAGGGGGCAATGAGCGGTGTGCATCGTGAAGTTGCAGGTCACTGGTCTGGTGTGAGGGGTGAGAGTGATACTCGCGCTGGTGGTCGGCGGGTGTCCGCGGTGAAGATCGTCTGACCTGCGGTCCGGAGCCGTTCTCGGGTTCTGCTGCGCTCGTCGCAGCGCCGCTCCTACGATCCGTGACCGGGCCGGTACGCCGGGAGATCTACACCGCCCGCCTGCCGCTGTCGAGCGCCACCTTGAACTATCTCGCCGACCTGATCCGCGGTCACTTGAAGAAGATCGGCTCGCCCTGGCGGGCCCTGCCCGCGGGGAAGATCGCCACTATCGTGCTGGCGGTACTGCGCTGTGACCAGCGGCCGGGCGATCTGGCGGGCGGCAACGGGATACACCGCACCACCGTGACACGGTGGGTCAGGGAAGTCGTCGGCCTGCTGGCCGCCCGCGCCCCGCGCCTGGACCGGGCCCTCCAGAAGATCACCCGAAAGGGAGGCGGCATCATGCTGCTGGACGGCTCCCTGATCCGCACCCAGCAACGTACCGGAGGGGAGAACCGGAAGAACTACTCCGGCAAGCACAAATGTCATGGCCTGCTCGTCATCGCACTCACCGACGATCGTGGCCGGCCTTTGTGGGTCTCCGCGGCCAGACCCGGAAGAACCTCGGAGATCACCGCCTGCCGTCACGACAAGCTCACCGCCCACCTGCGGCCGGCCGGCCTCGGCGCGATCGCCGACCTGGGCTTCGTCGGACTCGACGACAGCGATCCCGACGCCGACCCGGCAGTGATCACTGGCTACAAGGCCGCCCGCAACCGGCCTCTGACACGGGGGCAGAAGCTGTCCAACAAGGCCCTCGCAGCCGTCCGGGCGCTGGTCGAGCACGGCTTCGCCCATCTCAAGAACTGGCGCGTGCTCGGCAAGGTGCGCACCGACCCCAGGTGGGCGACCGCGCCGGTCAGAGCACTGCTGGTCCTGACGAACCGCGAAGTCTCCCGGTGACCGACGATCTTGACGGAAGTGACACGCGCGCGACCAGCCCAAGTGTCCCGAAGCCCGCGCACACCAGACCCGTGACCTGCAACTTCGCGGTGCACACCGCTCAGTGGGTGAACTGGCGCACTAGCGATCGTCGCAGGTGCGGTAGGCGAGGGCGTTGGGTTCGCGGTAGGGCCGGTCCGACACCCCATAGGAGTCGGTCTTCTCACGGCTTACGGACACGCCGCCCCTGTCCTGCCGGCCGATGTAGCGGGAGACGGAGCCGTCCCCGCCCGACTGGAAGACCTCCAGCTCGGCGCGGCCGTCGTGGCTGGTGTCGATGGCCCGTGCTTCGTGCACGAACGATGATGACCCAAGTCGGATGGTGCCGGTCCGGTCGCTGCTCAGGTCGCGCGCAAGAGGCCCGTAATGCACCTCGTGCACCACCATGTTGTCTCGCGTTGAGTCGCCCTCGTCGCGCTGACTGTAGAAGATGGCCAAGTCGAGGTAACCGTCGCCGTCGAAGTCGCCGAAGGCTCCCCGCGTCGCCATGTCGTCCTTCGATGCGCCTCGCAGCTTCTGCCAAAACCCGCGGGCATCGTCGACCCTGACGGTGGTCTGGTGATCGTCTCTCTGGAAGACCACCGAGGTGGTGCCCTCGTTGATCTCGTCCAGGTGTCCGTCCGCGTCTACGTCGGCGCGCAAGGTGAAGCCGTCGACGGCGCATATGACCATGGTGGCGTGGTCGCCGGGTTGGGGCCCGGTGCCCAGCAGAAGCCACGTACCCCCGGCGATCACGACGAGACTGGCTCCGATGGCGGTGGTGAGCCGCTGGCGACGTGTACGCGGTCGCGGCAGCAACGAGAGCATGGCCCGAGACGTGGATTGCTTCGGGGCAGTAGAAAGCGGCACGCCAGGACCCTACTAGGAGTGCGGTGCACTGGGCCTGCGATCGGTGCCGGCTCGGCATGAGCGAAGCCTAACCAGGTCGGCTCCATGCCGGCATCGCGCACCCTCGCCGTCAAGGACGACAGATGCCGTGCTGACACGACAGTTGGCGTGCTGAGTCACAGCCAAGCCATCG
The DNA here is from genome assembly GCF_053594115.1 of Streptomyces sp. NPDC001970. Taxonomy (NCBI): domain Bacteria; kingdom Bacillati; phylum Actinomycetota; class Actinomycetes; order Kitasatosporales; family Streptomycetaceae; genus Streptomyces; species Streptomyces sp. NPDC001970. Next base: position 108,652 of record NZ_JBSFDW010000032.1, read on the forward strand.
ACGCACAACACTCAAGCGGCCAACTCGAACGCTCCCTGGGCAACTGAAGCGCTCCGTCACGGCAACGAATCGGCTACCCGGCCGCGCAGATGCGCTCTAGAAGCAACGCCGTTCAGTTAGGCGTGGGGGCTGTTCGTCAAGGCCGGGGAGCAAGGCAGCGGAGCTGCTGTAGAAGAGGTCTGTCACTCCAAGACATC
>NZ_JBSFDW010000033.1:0-106781 GCF_053594115.1 Streptomyces sp. NPDC001970
CCCGGCTCTGCATGCGGCCCATCCGGAAATCGCCTGGACCAGCTTCGCCGACTGGACACGAAGCGCATTCAGCGCCGCGGACTGAGCACGGGGAAGTCGGCGACACTCTTCGACTTCGATCAGCGCGCTCGGCCCGGCCCGGACGGGGCCGGCGCCCGCTCCGTTCAGCCGGTTGTGTCGTTCCTGACGGCGCAACCGGCGTTCGTCGTGCCCTAGTGGGCGTCCGCACGGGCCCGCGCGCCCCTCGACGAAACGGTCGGGTTCATCAAGGGGTTGGCCAGAACCGCTCGGCGGAGCTGCCTGCCTCCACGCGGTGGCAGGGCCGCCCCAGACGACCCCAACCAGAAGAACGGAGACCGCAAGTCATGCATTCTGAGCCGCCTCCCACGGCAAACACCCCTGCAGAGGCTGTTTCTGTCTTTATGCAGCACGTGCCGCGTCTCTTCGGAATCGCCTACCGCGTGCTCGGCAGTGCGGGCGATACTGAAGACGTCCTCCAGGCAGTATGGCTGCGATGGCAGAAGACCGACCGCTCCGCGGTGGTGAGCCCGGTGGCCTTTCTGTCGAGTACGACGACTCGACTGGCCGTCGAGGTGGCGCAATCTCCACGCGCGCATCGGGAAACATACATGGGACCGTGGTTGCCCGAGCCCATCGACACGAGCGCGGAACCGGCGGTAGGTGGGCACCACGCAAAGGCCCTGGACCTGGCCGAGCTCCTGTTCCTGCAGGAGCTGTGCCCCATTAAGCGCGCCGCGTACGTCCTGAGAGAGGCGTTCGATTGCGACTACTCCGAGATCGCTGAGATCCTTCAGCTCGGTGTCGTCGACGCGCGGAAGATCGTGAGCCGTACTCGTAAGCGCTTGGCCGAGCAGCGAGAAATGAGTTGGCACGGCGAGACACCGACGCCTCGCGGACGGCGTCGTCGTAGCGGCTCGAACGGGGGTTCTGGCCTCACGGTAAGCCTTGCTGACCCCAGACGCCCTCAGTCCGTCCTGCAACAACCGCATGACGGGCGCTGCTCGACCACCTGTCCCGGGCCGTGCGCACGTAAACAATCTGGCGACCGTGATCCGCGGTGATGGCAGCCCCTGGTTGGTCGAGGCCAACGGCAGTACTGATCTTGATAATCCACGGCATGGGCGAGCCGCCAGATGTCCCGTTTGGCCGCCACCCAGAGCAGATTCCACGGCGTCACGTGTCCCCACTCAGTCGGCGCACGGCACGCCGGGACGACTCCAGGCCGGCCCGCTCGGGCTCTCCCTTGGCGGTGGCTAGCCTGTGGCTAGCCTGTGGCTAGCCTCGCCGTTTCGTTTGGGTGTGGTGTGTGTCGAGGCGGAAACGCGAAAGTGCCTTCCTGACCTGGGACGATGAACCTTGCTGAGGGGTTCTGTCGGGCCAGGCGGAGGGCACTTTCTACGTGCAGGGTATCGGGTTGCGTCCCAAGGTCCATGTCACCGCTGACGGGTCGGGGGTGGTCGGTCATGCCGGAGCGCGGCTGCTGGCGGATCTTGCCGATGCCACGGGGCTGACCGCCGCGTACTCCACCGCACTCAGCCCGCTGCGGCCTCGCGGAACCGGACATGATCCGGGACGGACCGCCACCGACCTGGCGGTGATGCTCGCCGACGGCGGCGAGGCCATCACGGACCTGGCCGTGCTACGGGACCAGGCCGAAGTTTTCGGCTCGGTCGCCTCGACACCAACGGCCTGGCGGCTCCTCGCCGACGTTGACGAGAAGGCACTGGCTTCTCTGCGCTCGGCCCGCGCCCAAGCCCGGGAAGTCGCCTGGCTGCAGGCCGCCAAGACCGGTGAGGGCATACCCGCAGTCCGTGCCGCGGGACGCACGCTGCCCGGCCTCGTCCTGGACCTCGACGCCACGCTGATCACCTGCCACTCCGAGAAAGAGCAGGCGGCACCCACCTACAAGGGCGGCTTCGGGTTCCACCCGCTGCTGTGCTTCCTGGCCAACACCGGCGAGGCGCTGTCCGGCCGGTTGCGGCCTGGCAACGCCGGAGCCAACACCGCCGCCGATCACATCGCGGTGCTCGACCAGGCACTCGCGCAGATTCCCGACGCCCACCGGCAAGGCACCACGACCCTCGTCCGTGCCGACAGCGCCGGAGGCGCGAAAGCCTTCCTGGCCCACATCCAGACCCTGCGTGAGGACGGTCTGGACCTGCGCTTCTCGGTCGGATACGCCATCACCGAGCCGGTCCGCCGCGCGATCCGGTCCCTCCCCGACCGACTCTGGCATCCCGCCCTGGACCAGGACGGGACCCTGCGGGAGGGCGCCGAGGTCGCCGAGCTGACCGGCGCGGTCGACCTTGCCGGCTACCCGGCCGGCACTCGCATCATCGTGCGGCGCGAACGACCGCACCCCGGTGCCCAGCTGTCCCTGTTCGACCAGGACGAGGGCCTGCGGCACCAGGTGTTCCTCACCGACACTCCCCACGCGGGTGGCGGCTCCGCCCAGTTCCTGGAGGTTCGTCACCGCGGGCATGCCACGTCGAGGACCACATCCGGTGCGGCAAGACCACCGGCTTCGGCCGCTTCCCCTCCCGCCACTTCGCCATCAACTCGACCTGGCTCGAACTCTGCCTCGCGGCCATCGACCTGCTGGCCTGGATGCGCCTCCTGCTACTGGACGGGGAGCTGGCGACCGCCGAGCCGAAGAAGCTCCGCTACCGACTGCTGCACGTCGCCGCCCGCCTCACCCGCGGCAGCCGGCGTCTTCGCTTGCGAATCTCCGCAACCTGGCCCTGGAGACACGAACTGGCCACGACCTTCCACCGCCTTGCCGCACTGCCCCGCCCCGCCGGCTGACCAGCAAACCCCTGACCGCCCACGACCGAAAGACCTTGGAGACCCCGACCACCGCGCCGGGACGCCACCATGCCCAAGCAGCGAAATCATCCCGCCCGCGGCGGGTCTCGGCTCTGGTCACACTTTCGCGGGACGGGCCGGAAAGACCCGCCCCGTCTCGGGCACCACCTCACTGCACCCCCACACTGAAGCCGTAAACCCGCAGTAACGGAGAAGTCCGGCTGGAGTACCAGGCGGCTGTGCCATGTGGACGTGAGACGGTTTCCCCGGGACTGGCCCGGGAGGCCCTCGTCAGCGGCGCGCGGACCATGCCTCGCTGTTCAGGAAGTGGTTGTCGTAGAGGTCCTGGACCTCCAGGAGACTTTCCCGGCCGACCTCGCCCAGGCGGATGCGCTGGATGTGGCGGAAGTACTCAAAGCGCTCGACGCCCGGGGTGATCACGACGAGGATGTCGGCGCCGGCGCCGGGGGTGGCAGCGAAGGCGTGCGGCTTGCCCGGCGGGACGATGAGGAGATCGCTGCGTTCCGCGGTGACGATGTCGTCGCCGGAGAGGATCTCGGCGGCACCATCCAGTAGGAAGAACATCTCCGCAGAGTGCCGGTGCAGATGCGGTGGGGCGCCGTCGGTGCCCGCCGCCAGGGTGACCCGCACAGTGGACAGCGCCCCACCAGACGCGCTGCTGTCAGCCAGCAGCGTGAAAACACCGTTGGGATCATCATCGATCGTCTCGGCCTCCGCCCCACGGACGATCACGGACGAGTCGAACTTCGGCACGAACAGTGACATTTCCAAACCTTCTTGTGACCGTCACGAACAGGTTTGGGGGCGCGCTCCGTCAGTGCGTCACGTCAAGGCGGACGACCGCGCCGATCTCGACGAGCTGGTCGGGCAGCGCGAGGTCGGCCACGCCCATGACGGTGCTGGTGGGCCGGTGGTCGCCGCAGTACGCGGCGTGCAGCCTGGCGAGGGTGTCGAAGTTCTCCCGCAGGTCCATGGCCAGGACGGTGGTCTCGACGATCTGGTTGCGGGTGGCGCCGAAGTGCTCCAGCACCCGGTCGAGGTTTTCGAAAGTCGTCCTCACCTGGAGCTCGAAGTCTCCCACCCCGACGAAGGCCCCGGCGCTGTCATGCGACACCTGCCCGGAGACATAGAGCGTGTCGCCGACTTGAACGGCCTGGCTGTACCCGTAATGGGCTTCCCACGGCATACCGAAGCCGAGTTCCCTGGACCGAACAGTCACGATTCTCTCCCGAATAATCGACCGAACCAATTCCGGGCTCGTACAACTTGCTTCGCAGCGGAGACGGCGTTCGCCCGCATCAGTGACACGCCGTACGACGTGTTGCTCGTACAGATAGCGCCCCAGACCAGGGTGTCTCCTGCCGGCAACCTCCGCATCCGAGGCCGCGGCGGTCAGGACCAGGAAGGGCGTGCCGCACGGCATCAGCCTCACCGTGGAAGACCCGGAAAGCTGAGGAGGGGCAACGTTCAAAGGAGCCCGCCCCTGGTAATCGACGCCTTCACCGCCGCCGTCCCAGACCAGTCGACAGCCGGCCCGGGGCAGTCAAGACCTATGTCACCACAGCCTGTCCTGCTGCGGGTGCGGCCCAGGGTGCGCAAGAGCCCCTCGTTGGCGTCCGCGTCGATCGCTGCGGGGTCAGCGATGCCATCGGCCCGGGAAGGGCCTGGACCACCGCTGCCTAGGTAGGTCTCGCCCGTCTCAGTTTCCGTCTCGTTCACCGCCGTACGCGACCGTCCAGAGCCGTTCACCCCGCCCCTGGGGGCACAGCTTCCGTACGGATCTGAACGCCCGCGACCACGCCCGGATGACGCCCTGACCAGCGCGGACAAACCTGCAAAGCGGGTTACGCCGGTTCGAATCCGGTCACGGTCTCTGCTCACCAGGTCCGACCAGGACCTCGGCCCTGGTCGGACAGGCTCTCCCGCACCCTGCGCACGGGATGACGCAGGCGGGATCGAGGGACACCTCCGCGTCCTGCTGAGCCGTCGGCCGCGCTCAGCCCTGGGCCTCCGTCTCGGCGTCGGCGACGGCGATGGCGATGCCCAGTGCCTTGGCGATGTTGCCGGCTGCCGTCATCACACGGGCCGTGCCCACGATGGGGGCGATGGCGACCAGAACGTCCTGCAGCTGGTCGGAGGTCAGGCCGGCCTTGAGGGCGGGGTCGATGTGGGCGAGGTAGGAAATCGGCGGAGCGTCCGAGGCGGCGAGGGCCGCGATGCGGGTGAGCAGGAGCATGTCCGGGGCCAGCCCGCACCGCTCGACGGAGTCGACCGTCATCGCGGCGAGGGTGTCCAGGACAGGGGTTTCGGATGCTGTGGCCATGTCGGAAGTCTCCTCGTGGTGTTGCGATGCGGGTCGAAGGGCGCGCATGCAGGGCTCCGCATCGGTGCAGCGCCTACCGCTCGACCGTAAGTCCCTTCCGCGTGGATCGCCTGTCGAGAGGTTCCACCGAGGAGGGCGGGCAGCCGGGCAGCAACTGGACGGAGTCTGCGACCCCATGGGGCAGGTCGGCGCGCCGGTCGCGACGAGCAGCCTGCGGACCACTGACACACCGGCGCCCGGCCGCCGGGCGGACCGAACAGAACGGCCGGGCGGACCGGGCAGAACCGTCCGCGGACCGGGCAGAACCGCCGGCGGACCGGGCAGAACCGTCCGCGGACCGGGCAGAACCGCCGGCGGACCGGGCAGAGCCGCCCGCGGACCGGGCGGAGTCGAGGCCGCTGCCGCCGCCGCCACTCGCGGCTACCGCAGGCGCCGGTGGCCGGGCTGCCGGTGCTCGGCGGCCTCCGGCACGCCGATTGCCTCGCGCAGGTCCGGTGTGGCGGCAGTCGCGGCCTCGTACCATCCGCCGTAGCGGTTGGCGAGGACGGCGGCCGACATGCCATGCACCAGAATGCTGAGGCCGACGGTGACCGACATGACCGTGCCCAGCAGGTCGGTCCCGGGAACGGACGCCTCCACCGCGAGGAGTCCGAACGTGATGGAGGCCAGGCCACGGGGCCCGAACCAGCCGATGTAGGCCACCGTGGGCAGGCGGAATCCGCTCCCGGCCAGCGAGATGGCCACCGGCACCATCCTCACCACCGTCAGGCTGAGCACGGCGTACGTGACGATCTTCCAGTCGAGCTGCTCCAGCGCCGGACCGAGCATCACCGCGCCGAAGATGAGAAAGCTCAGCGTCGCCAGCAGCCCGCCCACGTAGTCGGCCAGATCGGCAGTCTGCCCGTCCGTCCGCTTCCTGCTCCCGGTGACCGGCTCCTGCCTCCGTAGCCCGACTCCGAAGGCGAACCCCGCCACCCACGCGGAGATGAACCCGCTTCCGTCCGTGGCGACCGCCAGGTTGTACGAGCCGAGGGCCACAGCGAGCACATAGACCTCGCGCCATTCGCGCGTCGCCCAGCCTCTGGCACGCGACCTGAGCAGCAGCCATGCGCCGAGCTGTCCGACCGCGAGGCCGAGCGCCGTGCTGAGCACCAGCGCCCGCCAGAAGACTCCGTCCACTCCTTCCTCCGCCGTCGCCGTGCCGGGAAGCGCCGCGAGGAAGAGGAGGAAGAACGGCAGCGCCAGACCGTCGTTCAGGCCACTTTCGACGTTGATTCCCCGGCGTACGAGAGCCGGGACGCGTGTGCTGGAGACGGCGGTCTTGCCGAGCGCCGCGTCGGTGGGAGCGAGGATCGCGCCGAGCAACGCGAACTCCCACATCGTCAGTCCCGGCAGCAAGGGCCAGGCCAGCAGCCAGCCCGCCCCGATGCTCAGCGGCAGGCCGACGGCCAGCAGACGCAGGGGCAGGAAGCCACCGGTGCGCAGGTCCCGGCGCCGCACCGTCATCGCATTGGTGAAGAGCACCAGGGCCAGAGCCGCCTCCACCAGCGTCAGCACCGGCCCGGCGTCGTGGCGCAGGTCGAGAACGTCCAGCCCCACCGGACCGATGAGCACCCCAAGGCCACTGAACACCATCGGCGCCGACACGGCCGTTGCGGCCAGTCGCCGCGAGAACAGCGCATAGCCCGCGGTAACGGCCGCAACCGCCACGCCGGTCCAGGCGCTGCCACCACTCATGGCGCTCCAGTCATGACGCTCCAGTCATCCGCCCGGTCTGGTCGGTCCCCATCGGCCCCCAGTGACCACGGGGCGAAAACGCTGCTTTGCAGGGCAATAAGGCCGGGAATCGGCTGTGCAGGCGCTCATTCTCGCCCTGCACCGGGACTCGGGAACGGCACCGACACGGCGCGCACCGCGACTCGGCCCGGTGCGCCGAGCGTGGTCGGCACTGCCGTCTCCCGTCCCTCCTCCCTCAAGGGCTCCAGCGCGGAGCCGCTCCGGCGGCATCAGTAGGCTGCTCTTCGCTCAATACGATCAAGGGGGATTCGCAGATGGAACGGCCGCGTCAGGACTCCGGTCGGCGCATCGGCCCGTACGCGCTGATCACCCGCCTCGACCCTCCCGGCTCACCCGTCCCCCACCGCCGATTCATCGCACACGGCACCGACGGCGACCGCACCGTGCACGAGGAGGCCTTCGGTCATCACGCCCTCGTGCACCACGGATACAACGACTACATGAGCGACCATGAGACCGAGGCTCTCAAGCCCGAACAAGTCGTTCGGCGTGCTCGGCCTCGTCTTCCCGAACAGCGCCGGCCGACGCACTGCGCAACTGCCAACGAGTCGTGACGTCGTCCGGTCCAACGAAGTCGGGCCGGGACAGAGCACCCTCGATCCGACGACGGACATCGGCCTCAGACGCGGGATCGGTGGCGAAGAGCACCCGTAGCCGCACCTCCCCGCCGGAACGTTCCGCGGCGGTGTGATGCGACGCCAGCGGGCATGGCGGCTCGTGTTCCCAGTGCCCGCACAGGGCGACCGTGATGGCTGCGCCCAGTGCTCGCACGTCGCCGTCCGCATCCATGACGACGACCGCTTCGTGGGCGAATGCTTGGCGCATGGGCTCAGTATTCACCGGGTCGGCCGCGCCTCTGGCTCTGCGGAGCTTGCAGAGGAACGCTTCACCAGTTCGGTGTCGTCTCTGGCGCGAGTTGGACGGCGAGCACGAGGCGACGGGGCCCGACGGCACCCTGCACCGGTTGCCCGCTCGCAGCGGTCACCGAACCGGCTCCGGCCAGGCCGTCATCCCGAGTGCCTCAACACCGGCTTCGCCTTGAGTCCCGCGTCCGCCTCGCAACCGAGCTCGCGGGCCACGGCGCGCGACGTGGAGTGCAACAACGTGGCGTTGGCGTCCCGTAGTTTGCCTTCGTCGCCCTTCGGGGCCCGCCGGTTCTCGACCTCGCCGAGAACGTACGCCGGGTCCTGGTCGGACCCCGGAAGCTCGGCGCTCTTGCACGAGAACCACACGTACGCCCGCTCGGTACCCATCGAGGCCCGGACTCCCATCTCGTACCGCTCCAGGGACTTGGCAATGTCGCCGTCGTCCTTTGCCTGCGCGGCATCCGAGAGCTGGAAGCGGATCCGGACATCGCCCGGGCCGTTCCCGTAGTTCTCCTCGGTCGAGATCGAGCAGAGGGGGTGAGCGTCCCGGGAGTGCGGAGGCGAACTCAACGGTGACCAGCCGGCGATCAGGGCATCGGCCGCCGTCCGCGCATTCTCGTCGTCGTCCGTCGGATGCAGTTCGGCCGTGCCGGTCAGCAGAGTCAGTGCCTGATGTGCCGCGTCGTCGACCGCGCCGCCGCAGAGCTTCTGCCCTTCGGCGGAACTCGTCGCGCGCGGCTCGGCGCTCTCTCCTGAGCCTCCGCCGCATGCTGCGGTGGCCCAGACCAGGCTGGTGACCATCGTGGCCACCACCGCATGATGACGCCTCTTCACTCGATCCACCCACTCAGCCGGTCTCGGGGTCCTGCCCCTGCTGGTCTTCCTTGGAATTTCCGTTGATGTAGCCGAGGTTGGCCGACTCCTTCAGATCCTGCCCGAATTCACTGTCGGGCTTGACCTGGTGGCGCTCCATGAAGTCGTCCATAGCAGCCTTGGAGTTGTCCTCACCAGCGGTGTAGATATTCGTCCGCTGTTCCCGGATCTGCTCTTCAGTGTTTTCCTTGTGCTCTTCCTGCTTGGCGTCCGACCAGTCGCCGATGAACTGCCCGGAGAGCTGCTCCAGCGCACCACTGCCCGTGTCCACGGCGAGTGGCACGAGGATGGCGGCCGCACCCGCGGCGGCAGCCGTAGCGGGCAGGAAGGCCACACCGGCGCCGATCGCGGCGGCCGCGCCGAACTCCATCCAGCCCGCTCGCTTCTCGAGGGCTTTGTTGTACTCCTCGTCCTTCTTGAGATTCTCCGCGGTGACCTGGTCAGCACGGGACTGGTCGAGGATGCCCTGCACCTCGGCACCCGTGTAGACGGCCGACCGGGCATGTCCGGTGTCGATCTTCCCGTTCGCGTCGACGGCATGGGCGTCGAGCATGCCATTGGTGTAGATGCGCTCGGCGGTCGCGATCGTCGCGTACGAATCCGGGTGCTGTCCCAGCGTGCTCAGGAAGTTCAGCGCGCCACTGCGCCCGAATTCGGCGTGGTTGTTCGGGTCGCGAGCGTGCGGGTATTTTTCGGAGTTCGCATTCTCCGGCGCGTACATGCTGTCGGTCTTGTTCTCATTGAGCGCCCAGTTGATGTCGTCGATGTAGCCGGCGCCCATGTTGCCGAGACTGTCGGCCATCGTCTCCTGCTTCTTGAGCAGGCCGGGGTCCTGGCCGTACTTCTCGACGACCTTCTCCATGATCTCCACCGTGGTCTCGTCCTTGACGAGTTTCGGACTCGGATCGTCCCAGGCGTGGCCGAGTGTCGCCGCTTCGAGCGCGTGGCCAAGGGCATCCGGCATGTAGGCCGTGGACTTCTTGGCGTCGTCCGGGTGGTGGCCGTCGATGTCGGGGAAGAACTCGTACTTCTCGTTGCCGAAGAAGTCGAGGTAGTTGCTGATCCCGTTGCCGTCCTTGTCCTTGCCAAGGTCCGGCGACCCGCCCTTGACCGTGCCGTCCTCGTTGTACGCGGTCGGCTCCGCGGAGAAGAACTGCTTGGCAGCCTCCGGGCTGTGGCCGAGCGCCTCCAGCATCGGCACCATCGGGTCGTAGCCGGCCCCGTTCACGCCGGAGGGGTTGAAGGGGTTCTTCTGCCACCCGCCGATCGCCTTGTTGTCGGCGAACATGTACGGATCCTTGGCGTGCAGCTGGGCGACATGCTCGGCGATCGGCGTGAGGAACTTCGGGTCGTAGTTGCCGTTCCGCATGATGCCGCCGAGCAACTGGTATCCGAACGGCCCGTTGTAGTCGTGCTTGGCCAGCGGGATGCGCTCGGTGCCGAGCTTGCGCATCTCCGTGGACCAGTTCTCGGTCCACTTGTCGCCGCCCTGCGTGGCCGAGGCGAGGTTGAGGCCGAGGTTCCTCTGCAGCTCCTTGACGTCCTTGAGGCGCTGCTCGTTCAGCTCGGAGTAGTCGTACGTGTCCGTGGACAACTGCCCGAAGAATTCCAGCGACCCCTTCGGTCCGAGACCGTCGTAGAAGGTCCGCGAGAACTCCTTCGATCTGCTGTTGTCCTTCAGCAGCTCGTTGAGCCGCACCAGCTCCTCGTGCGAGAGGTCGCGGCCCTTCTGGGCCAGGTCGATGGCGCGCTGGGCCTCCTCGGCGTCGAGGCTGCTGTACTTCGGCGCGCTGAAGTTGTGCTTGTCGCCGGTGATGTTGGCCTTGAGCGCGTTTGCACAGGCCACATCGGCGTCGTCACAGGTCTCGACGATGGCGTCGATCCTCTTCTGCATGGCCTCGACGTCGGCCCGCTGCTTGCGCAGCGCCTCCGGATAGTCCGGGTCGTGACGAGCCGCGTTGTCCTTCTCCAGCGGGTACGAGGCCTCGACCGTGCCGTGGGAGCCGACGACGAGGTGCGCGGCCGGCGCTTCGGTGTCGACCATCTTCTTGAGGTCGTCCTTGGCCTTCTTGAAGGCGTTGTATCCGTCCTCGAGGATCTTGCGGATACCTTCGGCGGCCTTTGCGGCGTCCTCGAACTCCTTCGCGGTCTTGTCCACGAACGGCTTCGTGACCTCGGCGTTCACACCTCGCCAGTAGTCGTCGTCGGCCTTCGCCGCCATGGTCGTACGGGCATCCTCGGCGAGCGTGTCGAGCAGGCCCTTCATCTTCGACCAGTCGTCCGCCGCGGCCTTCATCTTGTCCAGCGGGGCTTGGTACACGTTGTCAAAAGTCAGCACAGCTGCGTCACCCCGCCCTACTTGAAGTACTCGTTGATCTTCGACGCGGACAGCGCCGCCTTGATCTCTTCCTCTTCCCTGGCGTGCGAGGCAGCGCTGTAGTCCAGGTGGTTGGAGATGTTCGCGCAGGCGTCGAGAAGCGTGTTCAGCTGCGACTTCCAGGTCTCGTTGACGGTCGCCATCGCGGATCCGGTCCGGAACCCGTTCACCGTCATCATCGTCGCGGCGTCCGAGGTGCTGGCCTGGGCGTGATTCCCGTCCTTCGCCAGCCTGCCGTGGAGCGCGTAGGCGGCGTTGCCGATCGCACCGAGCTTGTCCTGGTTGACGCCGAGGTCGGCGGTGCTGCTGCCACCACCCGGTTCGGGTGCGACCTGATTGAGGCGCATGCCGACGCCCGCGGTGGCGCTGCTGCGGGCCGATGCCCACTCCTCGTCGAACGACATGCTTCCCCCTCGGTCGCAACCATGTGGAACCAACAGTTCCGGCCGCTCATACCTTATGCGCGCGTACTGCGGAGGCCTGCCTCGGTCTGGCTTGTGCACGGTATGCGCACAAAAGATCCGGCATTCAGCACCGGCCCTCGTCCACGGAGACGACGAGATCGTATTCGGGCAGAACCGTGGTCGAGCCATCGGCCCCGGGGACCGCGACCCCGCCCGACTCCGAAGAGGTCATGCTGAGGCAGAAGGGGTACTCGCCCCTGTCGGTGGTGATCTCGTAGCTGTCGCCATCCGTCGACTCCACGGCGAGGCGGTAGTAGGGGCCTTCGCCCTCGGCGGCCTGGCGCAGTGCGTCCTCGACCGTGGACGTGGACCCGCTCGTGGCATGCGACTCAGCTTCGAGCGACGCGGCCGCGGCCTCCACGACGTCCTGCAGCTCGCCGCGGCTCCATGAGGATTCGTCGGCGAAGTTCATGGCACCGCAGGCGGAGAAGAGCATCACGCCGGCCGCGATGAACGCGACGATCCGGCCTCGGTTGTACGCCGCGTCGGAGGGCTCGGTGGCCTCCGGGTTGCGGTAGCGCCAGGCGGTGAAGCGCCAGTAGAGGCGGCGCTGGTCGACGCACCCGAGGACGACGAAGAAGCCGGCGAGAGCGAAGAAGGTGATGATGACGCCGGTCATGGAACGCGCCTCAGCTTCGCCGGGAACGGGCCACAGGGACGGCTATTGCGGCGCCGAGCAGCACCGCGGCGCCGATACCCAGACCTATCAGGAGTCCCGTATTGCTGCCATCGGCCTGGGAAGCGGGCGCGGCGGCGGCCGGCTTCTCGGCGGAGTCCGAACCACCTGTCGACCTGGAGGCTTCCGTGGAGGGCGACTTGGCCTCGGCAGCCGCTAGGTCCGGGAGGGGGTACTCGTCCGCGGGTCCGGGGTCGACGGTCTGGGAGAGGGCGATGCGGGGGCGGACCGCGCCGTAACCGATGTAGTCGTTCCGCTTGGCGCCGCTGGTGGGGCCGCCGGCGGTGCTGAGCATGACGCGCAGGACCTGGTTGTTGGTCCAGGTCGGGTACTTGGACCAGATGAGGGCGGCGGAGGCGGAGGCCAGGGCTGTGGCGTCACTTGTGCCGTGGGTGGTGCAGAGGCCGGTCTTGCCAGTACAGGCAGTGACGATGTCCATGCCGGGCGCTGCAAGGTCTACGTGCTTGCCAGTCTGCGACTCCTTGGTCGCTTTGACGTTCCGGTCGACTGCGGCTACACCGACCACACCGGGCGTCGCGGCGGGATACTGGACCAGAGTGGCGTCATTTCCAGCGTTGCCTACGGCGGCAAAAAGGAGCTTGCCCTTGCCGAGTGCGTACGTGACCGCCTCGCGTGTCCGGGGCCCGTCGGTCGGCGATCCGAACGACATGCTGATGATCTTCGCCTCCGAATCAGCCGCGTAACGAATGGCGGTGCTGGTCTGGCGGTCTGCCTGCTTGCCGGCCAGCGTGTCCGTTCTGATGGGCAGGATCTTGGCCCCCGGGGCAAGACCGTACGAGCCGTCGCCGGAGGGATGCTTGCCAGTGGCAGCGATCACGGCCGCCATGCTTGTGCCATGCCCGTCGACGTCGTCATGTGCGTCGCCCGGCTTCACTGTGATGTTCTTGCCTTCGAGGACCTGGCCCGCGAGTTCAGGGATAACCTTCACGCCAGTGTCGATCACGGCGATCGTCACCCCCTTGCCGGTGCTGACCTCCCACATCTCGTCGGCCTTCATGGCATCGAGATGCCACTGCGTTGACCGAATCGACTCGGCATGGGCGGGCGTTGACGCTGTGCCCACCAACAGCATCCCGAGTAGGGCCGACGTGCCTACTGTCAGGTGGCGGGCTCGAATGCTGCTGGTGCGCATGTGCTTCCTCTGCGAATCCGTACGCGATCAGTCGATCACCGGCGGCACAACCCGACGGCTGTCCCGCTGCCAGGTCTCTTCGTCTTCCACCAGGTGGTCCGGCCGCTCCTCGCGACGCTCGTCCTGGTTACGGCCTGCTCCGTGGGTGGAGTGCGGCATCATGCCCGAGCGGCTGCCCTGTCCAGCACCCGCGCGGGTGCCACCTTCAGCACCATTACGGACCAGGCCCGTGCCACCAGGCGTGAACGGACGGCTGCCGGTCGCACCCGGCTGCTGGCCGGGACGACCACCGACGACCCCACCGGTCTCGTACGCCAGGCGTCGGCCTGCGGCAATACCGTTCTGACCGCCCGTGGGACCGTGAATGCTGCCAGCAGAGGTGCCCCCCGTTGGCGTACGACCGTGAATGCCCTCGTTCCCGACCACCATGCCGCGCGGGAGTCCGCCCGTGGGACGACCCGTGTTCTGCGGAACTGGACGGCCGCCTGTGATGCCACTTTCGCGAGGCACCCGGGCAGTACCAGGGCCGGTGCCGAGCGGGCCATGACTGGGTAGCGCGGGCGTACGCCCGGTGGCACCGGCAGGTCGTCCGCCCGAGACCGCTTGGTTACTGCCGGTCAAGGGCGGCATGACGATGGGCGGAGTGATCCCCCCATCAGGACGACCGGCCGACGGAAGGCTGCCCGGTGTGATCGAGGGAGACTGCTGCGTGGGCGGCGGAAGCGTGCCCACGCTGTCGATCCCCAGCCCGACAGGGCGGTCGGCGTGTGGGGGCACGGTGCCCGCAGACGTCTGAAGCACATGTCCGTTGCCCACCCCGTGACCGGACGGACCGCCGGGTGCCGAAGGAGAGTAATCGCTGCCGGACGAGCTGCCACCCTGGCTGTAGGTGCCGGGTCGAGCCCGGTCGTCCCCGTCAACGTAACTGCCCTGCGGGACGAAATCCGCCGGCGGCGCCGGAAACATCGGCGGTTCCGCCGCGTTGATGAACATCGCCGAGAACGTGTACGACTGCGCAAGCTTGTTCATCTGCTGAACGGCTTCCGCGTGGTCCCCGTCCAGCTTCGCCCGGGCATCCTGCGCCACGGTCCGTGCATCCGGGTCGTTGTGGTACTTCAAGGCCGCATCGAGGTTCTCCTTGGCGGACGCATCCACCTCCGGCAGGCTGGCCTTCACCTCGCGCAGCGTCTGAGCCGCGTTGCTCATCCATGAGCCACCGACCGCGCTGTACTCCCCGAGCTTGATGGTGGCAAGCGATGCCTGTTCACCCCAGGTCGCGAACGCCTCGGCGGCATCGCCCTTCCACACCACGGAGTTGACGTAGGCCTTGAGGTCCTCGCCGATCTCCGTGATCGTCTTGGCTGCGTCGGTCAGCTGATCGGCATGCTCCTTGATGGTCTCCGGGTTCGCCGAGGCCAGCATGGCCAGCATCTGCTCATGCGTGTGCGACTCGAAGTCCGTGGACACGAACAGCCGGCCGAAGAGCCCTCCGAACACGCCTCCGCCCGAATCCTGCTCAGCCATGACGGCGCCCCCTCATTCCCCGTGTATGCACAAGTACCGTCATCACAGACTCGTACCGCCCGACGCATCGGCCGGGTCGGCAGTCTTCGCGGGCTCGTCCTTGGACGGCTCCTGCTCCCTGCGCTTTTCCGCTTCGCGGCGTTCGATGTCCGCCTCGGCCTGCTGGGCGATGCGCTGCATACGCCGCTTGATGTCGTCGTCGATCTGCTCATAGCCCTTGCGGGAACCGTCGACTGCGATGCCCAGGGCCTCGATCTGACCCGCCAGGCCCTTGGAAAGGTTCTGCAGCTCTTCGTGGACCCGCTTGTACACGTTGTACAGCGTCTCAGCCTCGCCGAAGCCCTTGCCGAGGTCGCCGACCGGAACCGTGCCGTCCGCCATCCTCATCGGTGCCGCGGGGGATGCATCGAGTCGCGAGAGAAGCCCGTCCACCCGGTTCTTGAACTTGACCAGCTCACCGGCGTCGACGTCCAGGTCCATGGAACCGGAGCCCGAACGGCCTCCGGAGCTCACAGTGGAGACGCTCGGGTGAACCGGCCGCCCCGTCCCGTCGTCCCAAGCCATCGACGCCTCCCCGTTCAACACACAAAAGCTTCGGAGATCACTGTAGTCACCATCAGTGACACGGCGCACCTCGGCATTGCACGTGCAACGCGGATCACACGGTCATGAGTTGGGCACAGCGACCGCCGCCTGCGGCCTGATCGGGAGGCGGTTGACCGGGCGGCCCGTGGCCGCGCGGACTGCGGAGGCGACGGCGGCCGGGGAGGTGACGACCGGGACCGCGGAGGCGGCCTTTGCGCCGAAGGGGGCCACCACGTCGCGTTCCTCGATGAGTTTGACGATGCGGATGTCGGGGGCGTCGAGGGAGGTCGGAAGGGCGTAGCCCGTGAGGTCGGGGTGGCGGACGAGGCCGCGGGCGGTGCGGAGGTTCTCGGTGAGGGCCGTGCCGACGCCCTGGGTGATGCCGGCCTCGATGCGGGCGTTCAGCTGGGCGGGGTTGAGGATGCGGCCGACGTCCTGGGCGACGGCGACCTCGACGACGCGTACGGAGCCGAGTTCGATGTCGACGTCGACGACCGCGCGGATGGCGCAGAAGGCGAGGCCGACGAAGGCGTCGCCCTGGCCGTGGTCGTCGAGGGGTTCGGTGGGGTGGGGGCGGCACTGGGCGGTGGCCCAGAGTTCCTTGCCGTCCATGGCCTCGGTGACGGTCGTGGAGAGCACGCCGTCGTACGACGTGATCTTGCCGTCGGTGATCTGGAGCAGCTCGGTGGACATGCCGAACTTGTGGGCCAGGGGCTGCAACAGCTGTGTACGGACCATCTTCGCCGCGCGTTCGACGGCTCCGCCCGAGACCCAGGTGTGGCGGCCGTGCGTGGCCGCGCCCGCCGGGGGCTGGTCGGTGTCGACCGGGGCGACGCGGACCTCGTCGATGCCCAGGGTCTCCTGGACGATCTGGCGGGCCAGGGTGGAGAAGCCCTGGCCCGTCTCCACGGCCGCGCAGATGACGGTCGCGGCGCCGTCCTGGACCTTGACCGTCGCCGTCGAGACCTCGTCCGCGCCCTCGGCACCGAGCATGTGGACCATGCCGAGCGCGTAGCCGACGCCGCGGCGCACGGCGCCCGGTTCGCCCGCGCCCTCGGGGCCGCCGGGGAGGAGCCAGGCCTCTTCCGGGGTGTCCATGGGAAGCGCGGGCAGCGGGAAGTCGCGTACGGCCTGCAGCAGTTCGGCGACCGGGGCCGGGCAGGTGACCGTCTGGCCGGTGGGGAGGATGTCGCCGGTGGCGAGCACGTTGCGGAGGCGGACCTCGGTGGGGTCCAGGCCCAGTTTCGCGGCCAGCTTGTCCATCTGGGCCTCGTACGCGGCGCACACCTGCATCGCGCCCTCGCCGCGGACATGGCCGGAGGGCGGGTTGTTGGTGCGTACGGCCCAGCCCTCGATGAAGGCGTGCGGGACGACGTACGGGCCGCAGGCGAAGGCCACGGCGGCGGCCAGGGACTCCGACGAGGCGTCGGCGTAGGCGCCCGCGTCCAGCAGGATCTGGGCCTCGACCTTCACGAGCTTGCCCTCGGCGTCCGCGTGGTGGCGGTAGCGGAGCAGGGTCGGGTGGCGGTGGGCGTGGCCGAGGAAGGACTCCTCGCGGGTGGCCGTCAGCTTGACCGGGCAGCCGGTCTTCAGGGCCAGCAGGCCGAGCGGGATCTGGAAGCCCGGGTCCTCGCGGTCGCCCGTCGCGCCCGGTACGCCCGTGACGACGACCTTCACCTGCTCCGGCGACAGTCCGAAGCAGGCCGCCGCCAGATCACGGTCCGTGTGCGGGTCGGTGGACGCGGTGTAGAGCTCGACGCCGCCGTCGGGGCGCGGCACGGCGAGGCCGGCCTCGGCGCCGATGGGGGCGGGGTCCTGGCGGCCGATCCGGTACAGGCCCTCGACGATCGTCTCGCCGGTCGCCTCGGGGTCGCCGAAGTTGAGCGGGATGTGGCGGATCAGGTTGCCGTCGGGGTGCAGGGGCTCGGCGGCGAAGGCCTTCTCGGGGTCGGTGACCGGCTCGAGGATCTCGTACTCGACCGCGATCGCGGCCGCGGCGAGCCGGGCCGTGTCGGGGTGGTCGGCCGCGACGGCGGCGATCGCCTCTCCGTGGTGGCGGACGGTCTCGGACGCGAAGACGGGCCGGTCCGCGATCCGGCGGCCGTACGCCGCGTCGCCCGGGACGTCGGCGTGCGTGATGACCGCGTGCACGCCCGGCATGTCGGCGGCGGCGGCGGTGTCGATGGAGGTGATACGGGCATGAGGGTGCGGGGAGCGCAGGATCGCGGCCCACAGCAGGCCCTCGGCCCACAGGTCCGCGGCGTACGGGAACGTGCCCTCGGTCTTGGCGCGCGCGTCGGCCTGCGGGAGCGAGGCGCCGAGGCCGTGGGTGGGCACCTCTTCCTGGGCGTCGCCGCCCCCCTGGGGCATCGTCGTCACGGTGGTGGCCGCGTCGTTGCTCACGCCATGCCTCCGTCATGCGGGTGGGGCTGCACACTACCGGCCCCCGGGGGTGCCTGGTGCGGGATGCGAGCCTCCTCGTAGGGCTCCTCCGTGGCCGCCGCCGCGGCGGCGGCGCTCGCCTCGCGCTCCGCGACCACCTCGCGCACGGCGTCGACGACACCTCGGTAGCCCGAGCAGCGGCAGAGGTTGCCGCAGAGCGCCTGCCGGGTCTCGAGCTCCGTGGGGGCGTGGTTGCCCTCCAACAGGTCGTGGACGGTCATGGCCATGCCGGGAATGCAGAAGCCGCACTGGACGGCGCCGCACTTGGCGAGGGCGCGCTGGACGTCGGACGGTTCGCCGTCGACGGCGAGGCCCTCGACCGTACGGACCTCGGAGCCCGCCGCCGTGGCCGCGGGAACGAGGCAGGAGGCGACCAGCCGGCCGTCGACCTGGACGTTGCACGCTCCGCACTCGCCCTGCGAGCAGCCGTCCTTGGCACCGGCGAGGCCGAGGCGCTCGCGCAGCACGTAGAGGAGGGACTCGCCGACCCAGGCGTCCGTGACGGGGCGGTCGGCGCCGTTCACACGCAGGACGTACGAGGTGTGGGGGTGCTCGTCGTTGCCGAGGGTGCCGCCGGCTCGGTCCTGGGCCTTTGCCTGGGCCTCGGTCGGACCCTGGGCCTGGGCCTCTGCCGGTACGGACTCGGGCTCCGGCTGCTGCACAGGCTGCTGCTCGGGCTCCGGCGGCGTCTGCGACTGTGGCTGCGGTACGGGCGCGGGCTCCGGGGCCTCGGCCTGGGCGACCGCCTCGGCCGGCTCCTGCGGCGCCGTCCCCCAGGGCGCGGGCGCCCCGCCCGGCAGCGTCGCCGGGTACGGCACCGGAGCCGCGGGCTCCTCGGGCGCCGCCTCCGGAGTCGTCGCCCAGGGCGCGGCCGCACCTCCCGGCAGTGTCGCCGGAGGCGTACCCCCGCCCCACTGGGACGCCAGCACGGACGTCGTGAACTCGCCGGACTCGTCAGGAAGGTCCCCCTGCGCCACGGGGATCGTCCACTGACCGGTCAGCTCGGAAGGCCCGGCCGCGACGGGCTCGGCCTCCGGGAAGGTCCACTGGCCGGTCGCACGCGGGTCCTGCTGCGTCGCGACAGGCTCGGGCTGCGGCTGCGGCTGCGGCTGCGGCTGCGGCTGCACCATCCAACTGCCCGTCGCCGCGGGGTCCGTGCCGGGCGCCGGAGTCGGCGGCGTGATCTGGGGCGGCACATAGCCGTGCCCGGGCGCCGCGAGCGGTGCGTCCAGCAGGCCCTCGGGCGGCAGTTGGACGAAGGCCGTCGCGTCGGAGTCGTACTCGCCCTGCGGGGTGGGCTGCCAGCCCCCGCCCCCGCGCTGCTGCGACTGAGGCTGCCGCTGCTGGTGCTGCTGCCCCGAAGCGTTCTCTTCCGTGCTCACGACAGCGCCCTCCCCAGTGCTCGTCGGGCCAGCGCGGCGACCGTGCGCCGCAGGTGCAGGATCCCGGGCGGCATCTGCTCGTCGCCCTGCGGGTCCGGGATACAGGCCGCGGCCACGTACTCGCCGAAGGCCGCCAGCGCCTCGGGCGCCAGCCCGCGCGCGCCGTCCCAGTCGATCAGGGACGCGATCCAGCGCTCGGCCTCCAGCGGACGCAGCGGCATCGGTGCGATCGCGCCGACCGCACAGCGCACCCCGCGCCGCGCCGGGTCGAGCACGACGGCGACGGACGCCGACGCGCGGCCGGGGCCGGTGCGCCCTGTGGCCTTGAGGAACACCTGCGGGGCGTGCAGCAGCGGTACACGGACGAAGCCGATCAGCTCCGCCGGACCGAGCATCTCCCTGCCGGCCAGCAGATGGGAGACCGGGATCTCGCGGTGGTCGCCGCCCGGGCCCGCGATGACCAGGTCCGCCTCGAGCGCGGCGAGCACGGGCAGGGCGTCACCGGTCGGGGCCGCGGTGGCGATGTTGCCGCCGAGCGTGCCGGCGTTGCGGATCTGCGGCGGGCCCGCGGCGCGCGCGGACGCGGCGAGCGCGGGGATGAGCGCGGCGAAGTCGGGCCGGCCCATCCGGGCGTGGGTGAGGCCGGCGCCGAGCAGCGCGTGGCCGTCCTGGTACTGCCAGCCGCGGATCTCGTTGATGCGGCCGAGACCGACGAGACCGGCGGGCCGCAGCCGACCCTTGTTGACGGCCGCCATCAGGTCCGTGCCACCTGCGACCGGCACGGCGGCGGGCATGGCCGTGAGCGCCGCCACGGCCTCTTCGAGCGAGGCCGGCAGCGTCACGGACTGCGCCGCCTGCGGTGCGTGAGTGGTCAACCCAGCTGCCCCTTCCCGGTGTCCCGGCTGTCCGCCTGTGTTGCCGTACCGTACGTGCTCACAGCCCGGACGTGGCAACTCTGGCACATCTTCCGAGCGGTCCGACGCGAGGGTCCGCGAAGGGCACATCCGTCCAGAACATCCCGAAGACTGGCGTTCGTCCGGTTTGGTACGGCATTGCCGTCACAAGCGGATTACCGCTCTTCGGCGCTCCTTGTACGACTTTTCCGTGCGGCCCCCACGGTCCCAGGGACCGCCGCCAGGAACACCATCTTGTGGCGCGGCTCACACGATTGGGGGCGCCCCCTCGATCGGACGTCCGAGCACACCTGGGCGCTTCTGCCACGGCAACGGGCCACCGGGCGGCCGGTAGTCGACGCCGAGCGCGTCAAGACGCCTGTAGTGGACCGTCATTCGCCGCTCGAAGTCCGCGAAGTCACGGTCGGCGGAGCCGGGGAGTGCGGACCACGCGACCTCGGCGAAGGCCGCGAGCCGCGGAAAGACCTGGTAGTCGACACGGGAGCGGTCCTGCATGACCTCCGTCCAGACGTTGGCCTGGGTGCCGAGGACGTGCGCCGCCTCGGGGGTGCCGGTGAGCTCCGGCGGGACGGGCTCGAAGCGGTACACGTCCTCCAGGGTGCGTACGTAGCCGATGGGCATCGGCTCGTCGGCGCCGGCGGCCTGCCGGTGGTCGAGATAGACCTGCTGCTCGGGGCACATGACGACGTCGTGGCCCGCGCGCGCGGCGGCGATCCCGCCGGCGTAGCCGCGCCACGACGAAACGGCGGCTCCGGGAGCCAGACCGCCCTCCAGGATCTCGTCCCACCCGATGAGGCGGCGGCCGCGGGCGGCCAGCCAGGTGTCGAAGTGCCGGATGATCCAGGACTGCAGCTCGTCCTCGTCGGCGAGGCCGAGCTCCTTGATGCGGTCCTGGGCGGCGGGGGACGCCTTCCACTGGTCCTTGGGGCACTCGTCGCCGCCGATGTGGATGAACGGGGAGTTGGCGGCCGGGAAGAGGTCGAGGACTTCCTCCAGCACCTCTTCGTAGAAGCGGAGGGTGGTGCCGGAGGGGGCGAGTACGTTCGGATTGACGCCCCAGGTGTCCCACACGGAGAGGGCGGTGTCCGCCTCGGTCGACGCCGTGATGACGTCGGTGTTGCCCAGTTCCGGGTACGCGGCGATGGCGGCCTGCGAGTGGCCCGGGATGTCGATTTCCGGAACGACGCTGATGTGCCGTTCGGAGGCGTATGCGACGATTTCTCGGATGTCGTCCTGCGTGTAGTAACCGCCGTGCGGCTTCTCGTCCCAGAGGTCGGACGCCCGATGCCCCCATTTCGTACGGGACCGCCACGCGCCGACCTCGGTGAGGCGCCGGTGGCGCTTGATCTCGATGCGCCAGCCCTGGTCGTCGGTGAGATGGAAGTGGAAGACGTTGAGCTTGTGGGCGGCGAGGAGATCGAGATAGCGGAGGACGTCGTCCTTGGGGAGGAAGTGGCGGGCGACGTCGAGCATGAGGCCGCGCCAGCGGAAGCGCGGGGCGTCCTCGATGATCTGGTCCGGGATGCCCACGGCCACCTCGCGCCGCACGGGGGCCCGGCGGAACGCGTCGGGCCCGAGCAGTTGACGCAGCGTCTGGGCGCCCCAGAAGACGCCGGCCGCGTCACCGCCGGCAATCTCCACTCCCACGGTGGACACCACCGAGAGGCGGTACGCCTCGGGCGCCATGCCGTCGTCGATGCGCAGGGTGAGGGTGTTTCCTTGTGTGCCGTCGGCCGAGGACGGGAACGGCAGGCCCATGGCAGAGCCCACGGTGGAGCGCAGCCAGCGCTCCGTGGTCGCGGTACCCGGACCGGCGCTGATCGATGTGCGCGCGTCCGGGACGAATCCGCAGCGTTTCGGGCCGTCGATGCTCCGTGGAGCGGGAATCAGGTTCATTGCCTCAGTCCTTCACCGCGCCGCCCAGTCCGGATACCAGACGTCGCTGTACGAGTACGAAGAAGACCAGCACCGGAATCGTCATCACCGTCGAGGCCGCCATGATCCCGCCCCAGTCGTTCTCGTCCGGCTTGAAGAAGACCAGCAGCGCCATAGGAAGGGTCGACTGCGAGGTGTCGCTGATGATGAACGACTTCGCGAAGAGGAAGTCGTTCCACGTCGAGATGAAGGAGAAGACGCTCGTCGCGACGAGCCCGGGGAACACCAGCGGGAACAGAATCTGCCAGAGGAAGCGCGCGCGGCTCGCGCCGTCGATGTACGCGGCCTCCTCCAGCGCCTCCGGAACCGCCTTGACGAAGCCGCGGAGCATCCAGATCGCGAACGGCAGCGAAAAGGCGATGTGCGGCAGGATCAGCGCGCCGAGGGTGTTGAGCTGCCCGAAGTCCCGCATCAGGAAGAACAGCGGGATGGTCAGCGCCTCGATCGGCACCATCTGCGCGACCAGGAACATGATCAGCAGTGTGGTGCGGAAGCGGAAACGGAAACGGGTCACGGCAGTTGCCGCGAGAAAGGCGATGAGCGCGGAGGCGATGACGACGACTCCGGCCACGAAGAGGCTGTTGAGGAAGTAACGGCCGAATTCCTGCTGTTCGAAGACGCGGCGGAACGAGTCGAGGGACGGGGAGAGCGTCCACGGCCGGGCTTCGGTGGACTGGATCTCCCCTGCGGGCTTGAACGCGGAGAGCACCATCCAGTAGAGCGGAAAGGCGACGACGGCCGCGATGAGCAGGGCGGCCGCCTCGGCGGCGAGGCGCCACGGCCTGCGGATGCGGATGTGGACTCGGAGACGGGCGGAGAGCGTGTTCACAGTTCCTCCCCCTGGCGGCGCAGCAGCCGCAGATGGACCAGCGTGACGGCGAGCAGGATGAGCAGCATCACGACACCGATCGCCGAGCCCAGGCTGTACTGCGAGGACGCGAAGGCCTTTTGGTAGGCGTACACGTTGAGGACGAGATTCTGGCCGGCGATTCCGCCGCCGTTCGTCATCACGTAGATCTGCGTGAAGACCTTGAAGTCCCAGATGATCGACTGGATCGTCACCACGACCAGGATGGGCCGCAGCATGGGAGCCGTGACCGAACGCCAGGTCCGCCACTGCGAGGCGCCGTCCAGCGCGGCGGCTTCGAGCACCTCGCCCGGGACGGCCTTGATACCGGCGTACACCGTCACCATCACGAACGGGAACGAGCACCACACGACCTCGAAGAGCACGAGCGCGAAGGCGCTGTAGCGGCCGTACGTCCACGAGAGGTCGCCGAGCCCGAACACCTTGTTGACCGGGCCGAAGTCCGGGTCGAAGAGGAAGACCCAGACGGTCGACCCGGTGATCGCGGGCGTCGCCCACGCCCCGAGCGCGGCGAGCATGAGCGCGAGGCGGGGCACGGCGCGGATCCGGGTGAGCAGTACGGCGAGGGCGCACCCGACGGCGAGCGTGGCGACGACGCAGGCGGCGGCGAAGACGACGGTGGCGAGGAGGACCTGCCAGAACTGGCTGTCGCCGAACAGGGCGGTGTAGTTGCCGAAGCCCCGGAAGGACGTCGGCTCGCCACCGCTGACCTGGGCCTGGGTGTACTCGAGGAAGGAGATGAGCCCGAGCTGGTAGATGGGGTAGACGAGCAGCCCGCCCAGGACCACGAGCGCCGGCGCGAGGTACATCCACGGGGTCCAGCCCCCGCGGCGTCCCCGTGACGGCCGCGGCCGGCCGTCGGCGCCCGACGAAGCGCCGAGGGCCGCCGACGACGCCCCTCGGACCCGCGACCGCCCACCGGGCGCGCCCGCAGGCACCGGCGCCCGACGGGAGCCCGGGACCGCGGCGGACGTGTCGGCGCTTGCCAGGGCAGAGCCCGGCGCCGGCCCGTCGTCGGCCGGAGTCGTGGCCTCGTCGCCCGTCGGAGCCGAAGGCCGGGACATGCGACCGGCACCGGGACCGCGCCCCGGGTGTCCGTCCTCACGCTCTCCCTGAGCCTCGCCCGGGAAGTTCCCCGAACGGGCCGGAACCGCCCCCGGCACCGGCTCTGCAGCCCGTGTCTCCGGCTCCGAGGGGCCCGGCGCCGCGGACGGAGGCGTGGCGTCAGCGGCCGACGCGGCCGACGGAACCGACGGCCCCGAGGCGCCCGACGCCGCGGACACCGGGCCGGCCTGCGAAGGCGCGGTCCCGCCCGGCCCGCCGCCCGGCGCAGCGGCGGTCGGCGGCGGGAGGGCGGGCTCGGGGGCGTCGGACCCCGGCGTGCGGGGCGTCATCGCACTCAGCCCGCGGACGCGAACGCCGCGTCCATCTTCTGCGCCGCGTCGTCCGACGCCGTCGCCACGTTCTTCTTGCCGCTGACGATCTCCTGGAACATCGTCGGCAGGACGAGCGACGCGTCGATCTGGCCCCAGCCCGGCGACGCGGGGACGAACTTGGTGTCGGCGGCGAGGGTGTCGATGAAGGGCTTCACGAAGGGCTCCTTCGTGGCCGCCTCGGCCCGGACGTCCGTGTAGGTCGGCAGGAAGCCCATCGCGTCGAAGAGCTTGCTCTGCGTGTCCTTGCCCGCCAGCGACTTCATCAGTTCCACCGCCAGCGTCCGGTGCGAACTGCTCTTCAGGACGCCGATGTTGTTGCCACCCGCGAAGGCGGGGGCGATCGAGCCGGGTTCGACGCCCGGCAGCGGGACGACCGCGTACTTGCCCTTCACCGCACCCGCCTCGACCGCCGCGTGGCTGAAGTCGCCGCCGATCGCCATCGCCGCCTTCCCGGAGGCGAACGCCGTCACCGTCGCGTTGCCGCCCATCGACGCACACTTCGCGGCCGGGCAGTTGTCGTCCTTGAAGAGCGAGGTGTAGGCCTCGATGCCCTTGCGTGCGGCCGGGCTGTTGATCGCGGACTTGTACGACGTGCCCTGCTTCTCGGCGAGTTCGCCGCCGTTCGCCCAGATGAACGGCATCGCACCGTATGTGTAGGCGCCGCCGACGGCGATCCCGTACAGGTCCGGCTTCGCCCGGTGGATCTTCTTGGCGGTGGAGACGAGCTCCGCCTGGGTCCTGGGGGGCTGGACGCCGAGCTCCTCGAAGACGTCGGTCCGGTAGTACAGCGCGCGTACGCCGACGAAAAACGGCGCCCCGTACACCTTGCCGTCCACCGTCACGGACTGCTTCGCGGTCGGGTCGGCGTCCTTCACCTCGTCCCAGGCGTCGAACTCCTCGCTGACGTCCGCGAGTCCGCCGTCCTTGACGTACCCGGCGGTGTCGGTGTTGCCGTACTCGATCAGGTCGGGCGCGCTCTTGGGGTCGTTGAAGGCCGCCTTGATGCGCTGGGCACGGGTGTCGACGGGGATGTACTCGACCTCGACCTTCGCGTCCTTGTGCTGGGCACGGAAGGAGGCGATCGCCGCGTCGACGACCTGCTCCTTGGGCTTGTTGCTGACCTCCTGGAAGAGCCAGACGCGAAGCGTGCCGCTCTTCTCGTCGGTCTTCGCGCTGTTGTCGGACGTCTGCGGGGCGCACGCGGTGGCGGTGAGACCGGCCAGGGCAAGTGCGGTGACCGGGGCGGCTATTCGGGCAGAGAGCTTCACTGAGGGTCCTCCCCCATTCGTGTTGCAACATACGCAACGCTCGTTTCGCACTGCACAACACGCAGGAGGTTAGGGCGGCCCCAACACGCCGACAAGAGGTCTCAACCACTCTGTGACCGGCAGGTGCATCCCGTGCAACGGCAAACGGCCCCCGGAGCGCGCCTCAGCGCGCTCCGGGGGCCGTCCGAACGGGAAGAACCGGACCCGTGACCGGTCGATCGACCGGTCACCTGTCCTCTTACTTGTCCTTGCCGCCCTTGTCCTTGTCGCCGCCAGGGCCCATGGACTCGTAGATCTCCTTGCACATGGGACAGACCGGGTACTTCTTGGGGTCGCGCCCCGGCACCCAGACCTTTCCGCACAGTGCCACCACGGGAGTGCCGTCGAGGGCGCTCGCCATGATCTTGTCCTTCTGGACGTAATGGGCGAAGCGCTCGTGGTCGCCGTCGCCGTGCGACACCTGCGGTGCCGGCTCTACGAGGGTGCCCGTACCTGCCCCGCGCTCGGGCTCGAGAGTGCTCATAAGTGCCAAGGGTACTGAACGGCGGCGGATTCAGTTGAGCGAAGGGTCGTCCGGGTACGTGGCGACCATCGCGAGCTCGTTCCGCTGACGGCGCAGGACCGCGCGCCACAGGTTCTCGGGGCTGGGCGACGACACGTCGCCGGGCTCCGACTCGACGACGTACCAGGCCCCCTCGGTGAGCTCCTCCTCCAGCTGGCCGGGGCCCCAGCCCGCGTATCCGGCGAAGATCCGCAGCGAGCCGAGGGCGGAGGCGAGCAGTTCCGGTGGGGTCTCCAGGTCGACGAGCCCGATCGCGCCGTACACGCGCCGCCAGCCGAGCGGGCCCTCGTCGCCCGGGATGACGGCGAGGCCGAGCGCGGAGTCGAGGGAGACGGGGCCGCCCTGGAAGACCACGCCGGGCTCGCCGGTCAGGTCCGCCCAGGACTCGAGGATGTCGCCGACGCCGACCGGAGTGGGCCGGTTGAGGACCACGCCGAGCGACCCCTCCTCGTCGTGGTCGAGCAGGAGTACGACCGCGCGGTCGAAGTTCGGATCCGCGAGGGCCGGAGTGGCGACGAGCAGCCGCCCTGTGAGGGAGGACACCTCGGTCATGCGACACATGATCCCGCATCTTCGCCCTCCGCGGGGTGCGAGCGGCGGAGTGTGAACCGACGCAGCTCAGGGCGCACCGGGGCGGCGGGAGCGCACGGCGGCCGCCGCAAGCGGATGGTAACCGTCCGCACGCGCGCCCGAGCAGAGCGTATTGTGCCGAATTCATTACGCGAAGGGTGCGCCCTTGGCCTTACGTAGCAGGGGTAGGAGGGCCGTAACCTTTTCCCTGGCCCTGCCCGACCTCCCTCCGGCTCCACTGGGGGGACCCCCTCCGGAACGCGAGATTCATGACCGGCACAGACGATGTACTGCTTGTCCACGGTGGAACCCCGCTGGAGGGCGAGATCCGCGTCCGCGGCGCCAAGAACCTGGTGCCGAAGGCTATGGTCGCCGCGCTGCTCGGCAGCGAGCCGAGCCGGCTGCGCAACGTGCCCGACATCCGCGACGTGCGGGTGGTGCGAGGGCTGCTGCAGCTGCACGGTGTGACGGTGCGACCCGGCGACGAGCCCGGCGAGCTGATGCTCGACCCGACGCATGTCGAAAGCGCGAACGTCGCCGACATCGACGCCCACGCGGGGTCCTCGCGCATCCCGATCCTCTTCTGCGGCCCGCTGCTGCACCGGCTCGGCCACGCCTTCATCCCGGGTCTGGGCGGCTGCGACATCGGCGGCCGGCCGATCGACTTCCACTTCGACGTGCTGCGGCAGTTCGGCGCGAAGATCGAGAAGCGGGCGGACGGGCAGTATCTCGAGGCTCCCCAGAGGCTTCGCGGGTGCAAGATCCGGCTGCCGTACCCGTCGGTCGGCTCGACCGAGCAGGTGCTGCTCACGGCGGTGCTCGCGGAGGGCGTCACCGAGCTGTCGAACGCGGCGGTGGAGCCCGAGATCGAGGACCTCATCTGCGTCCTGCAGAAGATGGGCGCGATCATTTCCATGGACACCGACCGGACGATCCGGATCACCGGTGTCGACCGCCTCGGCGGCTACACCCACCGGGCGCTCCCGGACCGTCTGGAGGCGGCGTCCTGGGCGTCGGCGGCGCTCGCGACCGAGGGCAACATCTACGTGCGCGGCGCACAGCAGCGCTCGATGATGACCTTCCTGAACACGTACCGGAAGGTCGGCGGCGCCTTCGAGATCGACGACGAGGGCATCCGCTTCTGGCACCCGGGCGGCTCGCTGAACGCGATCGCCCTGGAGACGGACGTGCACCCCGGCTTCCAGACCGACTGGCAGCAGCCGCTGGTGGTGGCACTGACGCAGGCGGCGGGCCTGTCGATCGTCCACGAGACGGTGTACGAGTCGCGGCTGGGCTTCACGTCGGCGCTGAACCAGATGGGCGCGCACATCCAGCTGTACCGGGAGTGCCTGGGAGGCTCGGACTGCCGCTTCGGGCAGCGGAACTTCCTGCACTCGGCGGTCGTGTCCGGCCCGACGAAGCTGCAGGGCGCGGATCTGGTGATCCCGGACCTTCGGGGTGGGTTCTCGTACCTGATTGCGGCCCTGGCGGCGCAGGGGACCTCGCGGGTGCACGGGATCGACCTGATCAACCGGGGCTACGAGAACTTCATGGAGAAGCTGGTGGAGCTCGGCGCGAAGGTCGAGCTCCCGCGTCCCGCGGCCGTCTGACCGTCCCCGGTCACCCTTCACCGGCAAGCGCCGGCCGGGCTGGTTTCCCCAGCCCGGCCGGCGCTCGTCGTTCGTCCGGCGGCGCTCGTCGTTCGTCCGGCGGCCGGGTTCCGGGCCGGGCCTGGCCCGGCCGGTGCGCGGGGCCCACGCGGCGGAGCCTGCCCTCTCCCGAAGTGGGGCGAGCCTCGGACCCGTACGTCACCGGTACCGTCCGGTCGGACCGCGTGTCCGTCCTCGAACGACGGACGGGCCCCACAGGAGCCTCGGCGGCGTTTCGAGGCGCGGGGTCGGCCCGCCGCAGGCGCCCAGGGCCGCCCGCACCCGGAACAGCAGCGGGCGAGGGGCGCAGAGGCCCCCGGAAACGGCGAGGGCGGCCACCCCCGGTCCGGGGCGGCCGCCCATGCGCGTCGGGGCTTACTTGCCCTTGGCGGCTTCCTTGAGCTTCGAGCCCGCGGAGACCTTCACGCTGTAGCCGGCCGGGATCTGGATCGGGTCGCCGGTCTGCGGGTTACGAGCGGTGCGAGCGGCACGGTGGGTGCGCTCGAAGGTCAGGAAGCCGGGGATGGTGACCTTCTCGTCGCCCTTGGCGACGACCTCGCCGATGGTCTCGGCGAGAGCGGCCAGCACGGCGTCGGCGTCCTTGCGGGTCACCTCGGCGCGGTCGGCCAGCGCGGCCACCAGCTCACTGCGGTTCATGTTGTTACTCCCGTGTTCTTCTTGCCTGTGAGGCGTGAGATCGAAGCCGATGCTGCCAGGGCCCTCGGACAGTCCCCGGACCCGGGTCTGCCGTCAGACCCTCGCGCCCAATGAGGCATCCTGCCCCCACCAGCGGCGGGAAAGCCAATCCGGCACCCACCGGAGTCACACGAAAAGCGCCACAGGCCTGTTCTGGTGACGTTCCGTCGACTCGATGGAGACTCCACGGAGCCATCGGGCCGGTCGCGGGCTCATATGACCGCCACCCTAGAGGGGCTTTCGTGAGCCCGCGACCCGCGACGCGCCGAGGTCAGACCGACGTGTTCGCCGTCACGCCCGCGCCTGCCGCCTTGGCGGCGTCGCGCACGGCGCCCGCGACGGCACCCGCGACCTTCTCGTTGAAGACCGACGGAACGATGTAGTTCGGGTTCAGTTCGTCCTCGGTGACGACGTCCGCGAGGGCCGTGGCCGCCGCGAGCATCATCTCCGTGTTCACCGTACGGGACTGGGCGTCCAGGAGCCCGCGGAAGACGCCCGGGAACACCAGCACGTTGTTGATCTGGTTGGGGAAGTCGGAACGGCCGGTGGCCACAACTGCCGCCGTCTGGCGGGCGATTGCGGGGTCGACCTCGGGATCCGGGTTCGCAAGCGCGAACACGATGGCGTTGTCGGCCATGGCCGCGACGTCATCCGCGCCCAGCACGTTCGGCGCCGAGACGCCGATGAAGACGTCGGCGCCCGCGACGGCCTGCTTCAGAGTGCCGGTGACGCCCTCGGGGTTGGTGTTGTCGGCGATCCAGCGCAGCGGGGACTCGGGCGCGGCGTCCACGAGGTCCTCGCGGCCGGCGTGCACGACGCCGTGGATGTCGGCGACGACGGCGTGCTTGACGCCCGCCGCGATGAGCAGCTTCAGGATGGCCGTACCGGCCGCTCCGGCACCGGACATGACGACCCGCACATCCTCAACTGCCTTGCCCACCACACGAAGTGCGTTGGTCAGGGCGGCGAGCACGACGATCGCGGTGCCGTGCTGGTCGTCGTGGAAGACGGGGATGTCGAGGGCCTCACGGAGCCGCGCCTCGATCTCGAAGCAGCGGGGCGCGGAGATGTCCTCGAGGTTGATGCCGGCGAAGCCGGGGGCGATCGCCTTGACGATCTCGACGATCGCGTCGGTGTCCTGGGTGTCCAGGCAGAGCGGCCAGGCGTCGATGCCGGCGAAGCGCTTGAAGAGGGCCGCCTTGCCCTCCATGACGGGCAGTGCGGCCATCGGTCCGATGTTGCCGAGTCCGAGCACCGCGGAGCCGTCCGTCACGACTGCGACGGAGTTGCGCTTGATGGTGAGGCGGCGGGCGTCCTCGGGGTTCTGGGCGATCGCCATGCAGACCCGGGCCACACCGGGCGTGTAGATCATGGAGAGATCGTCGCGGTTGCGGATGGGGTGCTTGGACGCCATCTCGATCTTGCCGCCGAGGTGCATCAGGAACGTACGGTCGGAGACCTTGCCGAGGACGACGCCCTCGATCGAGGCGAGCTTCTCGACGACCTCTTCCGCGTGCGTCGCGGACGTGGCCGCGATCGTGACGTCGATGCGCAGCTTCTCGTGACCGGACGCGGTGACGTCGAGGCCGGAAACCGATCCGCCGGAGGACTCGACAGCCGTGGTGAGCTGGGACACCGCGGTTCCGCTCGCGGGCACCTCCAGCCGGACCGTCATCGAGTACGAGACGCTGGGCGCCGTTGCCATGGCCGAGTTCCTCTGCTTTCCCTAGCTTCGCTGCTGCGTCGTCCGGCTGTGGCGGACGGCGCCATCCGATGGTCGCACCTACCGGCGAGTAGCAGGTAATAGTGGTCGTTTAGTTTTCGGAAAATCTTTTCCACCATGCGAGAAGTGATCGCCAAACAGAAGAGGTCCGTGCCACCCAGGGGGTGGCACGGACCTCTCCTTGCACGTTCTGAGTGACACCGACCCGCCATGCTCGCCTCGCGGCAAGTGGTCCCTCTGAGGGACGAAGGTTGGGCCCGGGGGCTTGGATCGAGCCGGTGTCACAGCCAAGGCTAACAAAGAGTCCCGGAAGGTGATTCCCCGCGCGGCGAGTTGACCCCGAACGGCCGCCGCGCCCGGGTCCGTCCGTGGCCCTCCCCGGGCCCCGCCCCGCCTTCCGCTAGTCCCTCAGCAGATCCGGGACCCCGTCCGCGTCCGGCTCGTCCGCCTTGGCCGACACCACCGTGAGCTGCTGCGTCGCCCTGGTCAGCGCCACGTACAGCACCCGGAGCCCGGCCGAGCTCTCGTCCGCGATCTCCGCCGGCGACACGACGACGGTCGCGTCGTACTCCAGGCCCTTCGCTTCCAGCGAACCCAGCGCCACCACCCGGTCACCGAGGTCCGCGAGCCAGCGCGCCGCCTCGGCCCGCCGGTTCATCGCCACCACGACGCCGACCGTGCCGTCGACCTGGTCCAGCAGCCGCCGCGCCTCCTCGCGCACCGTCCGCGCCAGGTCGCCCCGTACGGCGGTGAAGCGCGGCCTGACGCCGGTGGAGCGCACCGCGCGCGGGGACACCATCCCGGGCATCGCCAGGGCCAGCACCCGGGAGGCCAGCTCGGCGATCTCGGAGGGGTTGCGGTAGTTCACGGTCAGCTCGAAGCGGCGGCGCGGGCGGGTGCCCAGGGCCTCGTCGCGGGCCTCGGCCGCCTCGTCCGGGTCCGGCCAGGAGGACTGGGCGGGGTCGCCCACGACCGTCCAGGTCGCGTGGCGGCCGCGGCGGCCGACCATGCGCCACTGCATGGGCGTGAGGTCCTGGGCCTCGTCGACGATGACATGGGCGTACTCGACGCGCTCCGCCGCCAGCCGCTCGGCCCGCTCGCGCTGGGTCTCCTCGCGCTGCGGCATCAGCTCCTCGAGCCCGGTGAGGTGGTCGAGCGGGTCGAGTTCACGCTTCCTCTTCGGGCGGGCCGGGGTGCCGAGCAGCGTCTGCAGCTCGTCGAGCATCGCCACGTCGTGCACGGAGAGGCCGTCGCGCCTCAGGCTGCGCGCGAGCCGGCGCACCTCTCCGGGGTTGAGGATCCTCCGCGCCCACCGGCCGAGCCGGCGCTCGTCGGCCATCGCGTCGAGGACGCCCCGCGGGGTGAGCTCGGGCCACCAGGCGTCCAGGAACGTGAGGAACGCGTCCTCGGAGGCGACGTCCTCGTCGAAGGACGACCGCAGCTCGGCCGCGAGCTCGGGATCCGCGTGCCGGGTGGCGGCGCCGGACTTCGCGTACAGCGCGTCCAGCAGCAGCCGGCGGGCCCGCGGCCGCAGCAGGTTGACGGGCGTGGTGCCGCCCAGCACGTTGTGGCGGATCCGCTGGAGCTCCTCGCTCTCCAGCTCCAGGCGCCGCCCGAAGGCCACGACCCGAAGCCGGTCGGGCGCCCCGCCCCCCGCGGCGTTGGCCGTCGATGTCACGTCCAGCGCACCGCGCGCTGCCGTGCGCAGCACCTTCAGCATCCGCGAGGAGCCCTTGATCCGGGCGACCGCCGGATCGTCGTACGTCGTCGCCTCGGCGCCGTCCACCAGGGAGCCGACCGCGCGGATGGCGACCTGGCCCTCCTCGCCCAGCGAGGGCAGCACGCCCTCGGTGTACGCGACGAGGAGCGGGGTCGGCGAGACGACGAGGATGCCGCCCGCGTACCGCCGCCGGTCCTGGTAGAGCAGATATGCGGCGCGGTGCAGCGCCACCGCGGTCTTCCCGGTACCCGGGCCGCCCTCGACATAGGTCACCGAGGCGGCGGGGGCGCGGATCACCAGGTCCTGCTCGGCCTGGATGGAGGCGACGATGTCCCGCATGGTGTGGGTGCGGGCCTGGCCGAGCGCCGCCATCAGGGCACCGTCGCCGATGACGGGCAGCTCGGCGCCGCCCAGCCGCGCGGTCAGCTCGGGGCGCATCAGGTCGTCCTCGACTCCGAGGACCTTGCGGCCCTTGGAGCGGATGACCCGGCGCCGCACCACCCGGCCGGGCTCGACCGGGGTGGAGCGGTAGAAGGGTGCGGCGGCCGGGGCGCGCCAGTCGATGACCAGCGGCGCGTAGTCGGAGTCGAGGACGCCGATGCGGCCGATGTGGAGGGTCTCCGCGATCTCGGCCGTGTTGTCGTCGCGCACGGCGTCGTCGGCCGGCTCGACCGAGGTGTACGCGCCGTCCGGACCCTTCTTGCCGTCCTTGCCGCGCAGCAGGTCGATCCGGCCGAAGAGGAAGTCCTCGTACTCGTTGTTGAGCCGGTTGAGGTGGATCCCCGCCCGGAACACCTGGGCGTCGCGCTCGGCGAGCGCGCCGGGCGTGCCGACCTGGCCGCGCTTGGCGGCGTCGTGCATCAGGAACTCCGCCTCGTGGATCTTCTCCTCGAGACGGCGGTACACCTGGTCCAGATGTTCCTGTTCGACCCCGATCTCACGGTCACGGACCGTGTCGACCGTGGTACCAGCGGCTTCCTGCGCGGCCACCGAGGCCCCCTTCTGACGTGCACTGGGCAGCCGTCAACCGTACGCGAAGGGGGCCCGCTCTGTCAGGCGGCGGTGACCGTGGCTCTGCTCAGGCGTCGACCTCCACCAGGCGTTCTCCGTCGAATGTGCGGACCTCGAAGTGATCGATGTCGTTGCGCTCCATGGCCGCGCCGCCGTGCACGTACAGCGGGTTCTTCGCCGACTCGTTCGTGCTGTCCGGGATGCCGTAGCCCCACTTCGGGACGGACCAGGAGGTCACGACCTCCTCCTCGCCGGTCTTGGAGACGGCGACGAGATTGCACTTGAGCGGGCCCTTGACGTTCTTGAGCTCCAGGACCGTGTGCGTGCCCCAGCCCTTCTTCTCCATGCCGACGGTGGCGCTGACCTTGGTGATCGCGTCCGTGGCCTGGACCTTCTCCTCCATGTCGTTGAAGAAGGCGTCCTCGGCGGGGCTGGTCGGGTGCGGCCCGGCGACATTGCCTGCCTCGGCGCCGTCGTCGGTGGCGACCACGGCGACCGTCGGGCCGCCGATGATCAGGATCACGGAGGCGGCGATCATGTACATGCTGCGCTTCCGCCTCCGATCGCGCTTGACCGCGACCTCGCCGACCAGCCGGTCCAGCATCTGAGGGCCGGCCGCGGTCGGAATCACCGGCGCCGTCGGCGAGGGCCGGCGTGAAGGCGGCTCCATGATCCTGCTGTCGAACGGCAGCACATCCGCCTCACGCGGCGGGGACTGCTGTCCGGGGGATTCCGCGAGCATGGCCAGCATCGGCTCCATTCCCGCGAACTCCTCGAGGTGGGCGGCGCAGATGTCACAGCCCGCCAGATGTGCCTCGAATGCGGTTGCTTCCCCATCGTCCAGGATGCCGAGGACATATGCCCCGACGGTCTCATGGATCGAACCCTGCTCATCCTGCTGCCTGTTCATGCCGTGACCCCCCTCTCCTCCAGAGCGAGCTTCATGGAACGCAATGCGTAGAACACGCGGGACCGCACGGTCCCGCTGGGTATGCCGAGCTTCTCGGCCGCCTCGTTGACCGTACGCCCCTTGAAGTACGTCTCGACGAGTACTTCCCTGTGCGCCGGGGTCAAATCGTCAAGCGCATCCGAGAGCGTCATCAACCACAACGCCTTGTCGATCTCGTCCTCCGCGGGCATGACCTCCAGCGGCGACGGATCGACCTCCTGCGGCCGGGCCTGCCGGCTGCGGTGACCGTCGATGACGATGCGGCGTGCGACCGTCACCAGCCAGGGTCGGACAGAGCCGGTCGCCCGGTTGAGCTGACCAGCATTCTTCCAGGCACGGATGAGCGTCTCCTGCACCACGTCCTCGGCCCGCTGGCGGTCACCGGCGACGAGACGCAGTACATAGGCGAGGAGCGGTCCCGCATGCTCGTGGTACAGAGCCCGCATCAGCTCCTCGTCGGGGACGGAGGTGC
The DNA here is from genome assembly GCF_053594115.1 of Streptomyces sp. NPDC001970. Taxonomy (NCBI): domain Bacteria; kingdom Bacillati; phylum Actinomycetota; class Actinomycetes; order Kitasatosporales; family Streptomycetaceae; genus Streptomyces; species Streptomyces sp. NPDC001970. Next base: position 35,083 of record NZ_JBSFDW010000033.1, read on the forward strand.
TGGTGCGGGTTGCCTCACTGCGGTGCCTGGCCCGTCCTCGACGGTCATCGGCCACGGCGGCATCCTTGCGCACCTGGAACCTCCTGGTCGAGCCCTAGTCCGACTGCTTGTCCTCCTTCACTACGCAGGCGGGCGGGATTCTTCTCAACGGAGGCCGGAAATTTTTCGCAGGCGGGTGCCGGTGGCCGTCAGGACCGGTCAGGCGCCTGCCACGGAGGTCGATCTGCGGCGGTGGCGGGCCACCCGCTCCCGGTTTCCGCACACCTCGCTGGAGCACCAGCGGCGGCGGCCTCCACGGGACGTGTCGACGTACACGCGGCGGCAGTTGTCGCCCTCGCAGCGGCGCAGCCGGGCGCGGGCGACGGGGTCGGTGAGCAGCTCCAGGGCGTCGCGCGCGACGGCGGCGAGCAGCGCGGCGCACTCGGGGCGCGCGAGCGGGGCGCGGACGAGCGCGCCGTCGTCGCCGCGTACGGCTCTGACGGCGGGCGGTGCCGCGTCGGCGGCGAACGCGTTGAGGCGGGCGAGCGTCGCGTCGTCGGACCCGCCGTCGATCTGAGCGTGGACCAGACGCGCCACGCAGTCCCGGAGTTCGGTGAACGGCGGGATCCAGTGCGCGGTCACGGCCTCCAGCGGTGTCCCCGGAGGCAGCAGCCCGTCGGTCAGCAAGCGGCGCGCGAGCCGCTCGGGACCGTCCGGCCCCGCCGCCACGAGATCCATCGCCACGAGATCCAGGCAGACGCGCCCGGAATCGAACCGCCACTCGTACGAGACGATGCCCATGGTTCCAGGGTGCCCGCGGAGGCGCACGGCCGGAACCCCTTGTACCGGAGGCGGCTCGTCGTTCAGGATGCGCTGGAAGAGCCGGTGGTCGCGCCACTCCCCGTCGATGTGCAGAGAGCGGGTGCGATCCCGATCACCGCGAAACCGGCCTTCGCGAGTACGCGTGGGGAAGCGGCATTGCCGAGGACGGTTCCGGCCTCGATGCGATGCAGCCCGAGCTCGTCGCGCGCGGCGCGGCACACCTCCTCGACGAGCCGTGTCGCCGGTCCCCTCCCCGCGTACTCGGCGTCCACCCAGTACCCGAGCGACGCGCTCCGGAACGGCCCGAGCGCGATCCCGGACAGCGTCGCCTGCCCGACGACCCGCTCGCCGTCGACGAGCTGCCACCGGCACGAGTCGGGCTCGGCGAGCCGGGCGGCCTGGACCTCGGCCGTGTCGTACGACTCCGGGCGGCGCGGCTCCCAGGGGCTCATGTGCTCCCGGTTGCGCCGGAGGGCCTGCGCGAGGGCCCCGGCGTGGGCGGGGTATGCGGGACGTATCCGTATGCCGTCGCTCATGCTCGTACGGCACGACGCGGTCGGCGGACGGGCCGTGGGGGCTGCACCACGCGGCGGACCTGCACAATGCAGGCATGGCGACTCTGGAGATCCGTGATGTATCGGACGAGGTCCGCGACGTACTGGCTGATCGTGCCCGGGTGCTGGGGCAGTCCCTCCAGGCGTATCTTCTGGCCCTTGTCACCGACGAGGCCTCCCGGGCGAACAACATCGCCCTGCTTCGCACCTTCGAGAACCGCGCCGACGGCACACGCAGCACTCCAGCAGAACCGGGGACGCCCGGCTGAGCCGCTGCAACGCTGCTCGATGCGCCATCGCGGTCGTCGCCCGACCCTGACGCAAGGGCACCCGGAACCGCGTCACGCGTCCGCGTACTTCTCGTCCGCCGCCGGGTCCAGCGCCAGCCGGTAGCCGCGCTTCACCACCGTCTGGATGAGGTTCGGCGCGCCGAGTGCCGTACGGAGCCTGGCCATCGCCGTCTCCACGGCGTGTTCGTCGCGGCCCGCGCCCGGGAGTGCGCGGAGCAGGTCGGCGCGGGAGACGACCCAGCCGGGGCGGCGGGCCAGGGTGGTCAGGAGCGACATCCCGGCGGGCGGGACCGGGCGGAGCTCGTCGTCGACCAGCACCGCATGACCGCGGATCTCTACGCGGCGGCCGGCGAGCGGCAGGGTCCGGGCGCGCGACGGGAGTTCGACGCAGAGGAGCTGGACGAGCGGGCCCAGCCGGAAGCGCTCCGGCTGGACCGTGTCCAGGCCGCGCGCCTGGAGCGGCAGCGCGGTGACGGGCCCGACGCACGCCGGGAGGACATCGTGCGCGAGGGCGTCCAGCAGCTGCGGGAGCAGCCCGCGCTCCTCGGCGCGGGAGAACAGCGACGCCGCCGCCGGCGCGCTGGTGAAGGTCAGCGCGTCCAGCGACCGCGCCATGGCGGCGTCGAGGAGACGGTCCAGCGGAGCCACGTCCTCCGGCGGCATCCACCGGTACACCGGGACGACGACGACATCCGCGCCCCCGGCCCGCAGCGCCTCCACGAAGCCCGGCAGCGGCTCCCCGTGCAGCTGCAGGGCGACCCGTCGCCCGTCGACTCCCTCCTCGAGCAGCCGGTCGAGCACCTCGGCCATCGACTCGGACGTCGGCGACCACTCCTCGGTCAGCCCGGCCGCCCGGATCGCGCCCTTCACCTTCGGTCCGCGCGCGAGGAGTTCGACGCCGCGCAGACAGGCGAGGAGCTCCTCGCCGCAGCCCCAGCCGTCCGCCGCCTCCACCCAGCCGCGGAAGCCGATCGCGGTGGTGGCGACCACGACGTCCGGGGCGTGGGCGATGAGTTCCTTGGTCGCGCCGAGGAGTTCCCCGTCGTCCGCGACCGGCACGATCCGCAGCGCGGGGGCGTGCTGTACGGCGGCGCCGCGGCGCTGCAGCAGCGCGCCCAGCTCGTCGGCGCGGCGGGCCGCGGTGACCCCGACGGTGAAGCCTGCGAGGGGCCCCACGGCGGGAGTGGCGTCGCGCTGTTCGTGGTACATGCCGACCGAGCCTGGCAAGGCTGCGTGACAGGCCCGGTTCGGCTGCGTTTCCCCGTCGTTACGAGGCACTCGTTCTCACACCTCGGCGTAGCTGAGCTGCGGCTTCGCCTCGGCGGTCGCCGCCGGCGCGGGCGCGGACGCCGGCCGGCGAAGGTATACCGCCCAGGTGACCAGGAAGCACACCCCGTAGCAGGCGAGGAAGGCGACGAACGCGCCCGTCCCCGTACCAGCCGTCTGGAACGACTGCCGGAAGGCGAGGTTGATGCCGAGCCCGCCCAGCGCGCCGACCGCTCCGATCAGCCCCATCGACGCACCGGACAGCCTGCGCCCGTACGCCTCCGCCGCCTCGCCGGTCATGCCCTTGGCCAGCGCCTTGGTCCGGAAGATGCCGGGGATCATCTTGTACGTGGAGCCGTTGCCCAGCCCGCTGAGGATGAACAGGGAGATGAAGCCCACGAGGAACACCGGCAGCGACTCGGCCACGGACGCGTAGACCACGACACCGGTCGCCGCGGCCATCCCCGCGAACGTCCACAGCGTGATCCTGGCCCCGCCGAAGCGGTCCGCGAGCGATCCGCCGACCGGCCTGATGAGCGAGCCGAGCAGCGGGCCGATGAAGGTGAGCGACGCCGCCTGCAGCGGAGTGCGCCCGAACTGGGTCTGCAGCACGAGACCGAAGGCGAAGCTGTAGCCGATGAAGGACCCGAACGTCCCGATGTAGAGGAACGACATGATCCAGGTGTGCGGGTCGCGCACGGCCTCCTTGGCCGCGCCGGTGTCGTTCTTCACGGGCGCGAGGTTGTCCATGAAGAGTGCGGCGCACAGCGCGGCGATCGCGATCAGCGGGATGTAGACCCCGAGCACGATCCTCGGGTGCGCGGCGCCCGCCGTACCGATGACCAGCAGCCCGACGAGCTGCACCACCGGCACACCGATGTTGCCGCCGCCCGCGTTGAGCCCGAGCGCCCAGCCCTTCTTCCGCAGTGGGTAGAAGGAGTTGATGTTGGTCATGGAGGAGGCGAAGTTGCCGCCGCCGACGCCGGTGAGCGCCGCGACGGCCAGGAACGTCCCGTACGACGTCCCGGGCTCCATCACCAGATACGCCGCGCCGGCCGGCAGCAGCAGCATCAGCGCGCTGAAGACGGTCCAGTTCCGCCCGCCGAAGCGCGCCACCGCGAAGGTGTAGGGCACCCGGACGACGGCCCCGACCAGGGTCGCGGTCGCGATGAGGAAGAACTTGCCGGCCGGGTCGACCCCGTACTCCGGTCCCATGAACAGGACCATCACCGACCACAGGGTCCAGATCGAGAACCCGATGTGCTCGGAGAGCACGGAGAAGACCAGATTCCGCCTGGCGATCCGCTCGCCCTTCTCCTTCCAGAAGACCTCGTCCTCCGGGTCCCACTGCTCGATCCACCTGCCGCTGCTGCCGGCCATGGCGCGCCTCCACACATCCGTGTCGGGTAGTGGAGCCGACGTTAGGGACGACGGGTTTCAGCCCCGTGCCGTGAGGTGACCGATGTGGAACCTTGCTCTCACCCGGGGCTCAGGCCTGATGTGAGCGCCTCTTCGTGCGGGGTGCGCCGTTCGGCCAGAGGCGGGGCCGGCGCTTGGCGGCGACGTCCTCCAGCCAGCCCACAGAAATGATCGCCAGCCCGATCAGCGGCCAGACGACGATCAGCATCAGGACGGTGTACGTGCTCTCGAGATAGCCCGAGTACGTCGGCCAGACGCCCGGGATCTTCCACACGAGGTCGATGATCGGGATCGTCGCCATGATCAGCAGGTTGTGCCAGAGGTAGATCGTCACGGCGCGGTTGTTGGACAGGGTGACCAGGCTGTCTAGATGGGCGAGCTTCCCCGGGAGCTGTTGCCAGGACGGGGAGTACGTCAGCAGGATCACGCAGAAGCCGAACGACCAGGTGGCCTGGGCGAGCGGAATGTCGTTGAGGTCCCAGCCGTCGGCGCCCAGATGCCCCGATGCCCACCACAGACCGAAGGCCATGATCAGCGCGGACACGGACACGGCCATGTAGCGCGGAACCTTCTCGAACAACCCCTCCTGGTGGGCGAAGCCGAGTACCCAGCAGGAGCCGTAGGTGGCGAAGTCGGTGATCGCAAGGCCCGTCTCGCCGGGAATCCTGACCAGTCCGGAGCCGACGACCGCAGTGAGCGCGAGCGGTGCGAGCAGCGTCGCCCACGGCACCCTGCGGAACGCCCACAGCAGCAGCGGCGAGGCGATCACGAACCACAGATACGCGCGGATGTACCAGAGCGGGCCCGCGGCCTGGACCGCCCAGGTGTCCTCGAGCAGCCCTGCCTTGTCACCGCTGTGCCAGGGGTACGGCGGCGCGCCGACCGGGACGATGTACCAGGCCAGCTTGACGAACCACCAGATCCCCTCCTCCTTCACCGGCTTCCAGCCGAAGTAGAAGATCACGGGCACGACGAACGCCGAGAACGCCCACATCGGCGGCAGCAGCCGCCGGACACGGCCCCGGATGACGCCCCACGCGGGCCGTGCCAGCGAGCGTGCCATCAGCGAACCGGCGAGCGCGAACATCACGCCCATGGAGGGGAACAGCACCGTCAGCCAGGCCCAGCCGAAGATGTGGTAGACGACCACACGAACCAGGGCGATGGAGCGCAGCAGGTCGAGATAGCGGTCCCGGCCCGGCCGCTTCGGAGCGGCGGCCCCCGGGGCCGACGGTGCCGCAGGCGGGGTCGCGTCGGCCCTGTGCCGGGCCCTGGCCTGAGGCACGCCGCCCATGTCGAGCGAACGGGTGGTCATGCGACGGGCCTCCGGTCCTCACTGCGCTGCCGCTGGCTCGGAATCGAGCCCGGCGCCTCCACCACTCCCGTGCGGCGGAGCTTCTGCCAGCGAAGCCGGCCGCCGGTGAGTGCGGTGATCCAGGACTGCAGCAGCACCACGTACATGAGCTGCCGGTAGAGGATCTGCTGGAGGGGCAGCGAGATCAGATGCACCATGCGTTCCTTGTCCAGCCGGAACGCGTACGCGGCGCAGACGGCCTGCACGGCGAGGACGCCGAGCCAGGCAGCGACGGTCTTCTGCGTGGGGCCGAAGACCAGTCCGTACAGCAGGAAGACGTCGATGAGCGGGGCGAGGAGCGGGAAGAGCACCATGAAGAGCGAGACCAGCGGCAGTCCGACCCGGCCGAAGCGGCCGGACGGGCCGCGCTCGACGAGGGCGCGGCGGTGCTTCCAGATCGCCTGCATCGTGCCGTACGACCAGCGGTAGCGCTGGGACCACAGCTGCTGGACGGACTCCGGGGCCTCGGTCCAGGCGCGCGCCCGCTCGGCGTAGACAACGCGCCAGCCGTCGCGGTGCATCGCCATGGTGATGTCGGTGTCCTCGGCGAGGGTGTCCTCGCTCATGCCGCCGACCCGGTCCAGGGCGTCGCGGCGGAATGCGCCGACCGCGCCCGGGATGGTGGGCATGCAGCGGAGCATGTCGTACATCCGGCGGTCCAGGTTGAAGCCCATCACGTACTCGATGTGCTGCCAGGCGCCGATGAGGGAGTCGCGGTTGCCGACCTTGGCGTTGCCCGCGACCGCGCCGACGCGTGGGTCGCCGAAGGGCTGCACCAGCTCACGGACGGTGGACGGCTCGAAGACCGTGTCGCCGTCCATCATCACGATGATGTCGTGGCGGGCGTTGCGGATGCCGTTGTTGAGGGCCTCGGGCTTTCCGGAGTTGACCTGGCGGATCACCCGGACGTTGGGCAGCCACATGTCGTCGACGATGTCCGCGGTGCCGTCCGAGGAGCCGTCGTCGATGACGATGACCTCGATCGGATGGTCGCTGGCCATCAGCGAGCGCACCGTGTTCTCGATGCACTCCTTCTCGTTGTACGCGGGCACGAGCACCGTCACCGGTTCGGTGACCTCCGGACCCCAGCGGAAGCCGCGGCTGCGCACCTTGCGGGCGTGTCCGAAGGAGAGCAGCAGCATCAGCCCGAAGCGGGCGATGACGAGCACACCGATGGCGGCGAGGCCGACGGTCAGCGCGGAGGTCGTCTTCTCCGAGACGGCGACGGCGCCCACCCACGCCTTGCCCTTCCACAACTCCGGTCCGGTGACCTTCGTGTGGGCGCTGGGGGCGCCGAGGGCCTCGGTGAGATTGGCGAATGCGTAGCCCCGCTTCTGCATGGCGGGCAGGAAGCGGTCCAGTGCGGCCACGGTCTGCGAGCGGTCACCGCCGGAGTCGTGCATCAGCACGATGGAGCCCTTGGTGCCCTTCGGGGTGGCGCGCTCGATGATCGCGTCGACGCCGGGGCGCTTCCAGTCCTCGCTGTCCGTGTCGTTGAACGCGGTGATGTAGCCGCGGCTGCCGATGTACTGGGTGACCGGCCAGGACTTGTTGTCCAGGGCGTCCGAGAACGACGAGTACGGCGGCCGGAACAGGGACGTCCTGATGCCGGCGGCGCCGGCGATCGCCAGCTGGTTCTGCGAGAGCTCCCAGTCGATACGGCCCTGCGTCTGGTAGGCCAGGTCGGGGTGGTTGAAGGTGTGCAGCCCGATCTCGTGGCCCTCCGCGACCATCCGCTCCACCAGATCGGGGTGGCGGGAGGCCATGGTGCCGGTCACGAAGAAGACGGCGTGCGCGTCGAACTCCTTCAGCTTGTCGAGGACCTTCGGCGTCCACACCGGGTCGGGGCCGTCGTCGAAGGTCAGCACCAGCGTCCTGTCGGGGACGCTGAGCGCCTTCGGCTCGCCCGGGGTGCGGGCGTCGATGACCGGGCCGCCCTTGAGGATGTTCTCGGGGACCATGTCGGTCGCGGCCGGGGGCCGCACGCGGTGGTCGGCGAGGATCTCGCTGTGCACGTACCCGCGCAGCATCAGCATCGCGAGCAGTGCGACGAGGAAGAGCGAGGGCAGCAGATAGCGCATGGGCAGCCTGCGGCGTACGGCCTGTCTGCCGCGCCGCCGAGGGGCTTGCCCACTGGGGGTCGTCATTTACCGTGCGCCTTCCACGGCCTGCTGGCCGCCTTCGCCCACCGGCGGTTCGGTGGGTTCTTCCGTCGGTGCTGTCTCGGTGTCCGTGGGAGTGGGCGTCGGCGGCGGGGGCTCCTGCCCTCCGGTGCCGCCGGCCGGCGGCGTGGACACCGTGGGACCCGGGTCCGGCAGGCCGCCACCGGTGGTGCCACCGCCGGTGACGTCGCCGCCGGGGGCGCCGTCGGTGGGCTCGGTGGTGGTGCCCGGGTCGGCCGAGGCGCTCGGATCCCCGCTGGTGCGCGGGCTGCCGGTGGTGCCGGGCTGCTGCGGGACCGTGGAGCCGGTGGACGCGGGGGCGCCGGGCGTGCCTCCGGGCACTGCCGGATCGACGGCCGGGTCCGTGGGGCCGGGCTGCTCCTCGACCTCGCTGGTCGCCTTCTCCTTCGCGGGGCCGGGTATCAGCAGCCAGGGCGCCTTCGAGTTGCCGCCCATGAGGGCGACGACGAGGGTGATGGCGTAGCAGGCGCAGGCAATGGCCAGAACCCATCCGAGACGCCGGAACTTCTTGCTGCGCCGACCGCTCTCGTCGACGAACACCGGAGCGTCTGAACCCTCCTCCGGATTCGGCCCGCCCGGCAGCTCGGAGAGCTGACGTCCCAGCCCGTCGAGCTGCACGGTGACGTCGTTGGGCTCATGGGTATGCCCGGAACGGGCATCTTCTCGCCAATTTTCCACTGCTGTACGCACATCCCCCACTGAACGGAGAGCGGGTGCGCACGCGACGAGACCGGATACCTGTCGTTGGACACGGGCCCCCACCCTGTCCAAGCGCCCCCTACCACATTGCACCCGGAGGATGAATGTAGCGCACGCCGGTGACGGTTGGGGCGCTGTGTCAGCTGTTGTCCGGCATGAGAGACCGGTCGGCCTCCGGAAGCCAGGAGCCGGGAGGCACTTCCAGCCATCCCTCCTCCGCGGCGAGCGCCGCCGCGGCCGCCCGGAGGGCGTCGAGACCGGGATGCTTCAGTCCGCGCCGCCACACCAGTGACACGGGCGACAGCGGTACGGGGTCGGCCAGAGGGCGTACGACCATGCCCGGTATCTCGAGGAACTCCGTGCTCGCCAGGACCGACCAGCGCCGTTTGCGCACCACCCGGACGAACTCCTCCTGGCCGTTGATCTCCGGGAAGGGGGCGGCCATGGCGATGCCGCGGCCCGCGAAGAGCCGGGCGGCCAGGTCGGTCCACTCCGCGGTGGCCGTGTTGCCGGCGCCTGCGTAGAGGGTCTCGCCCGCCAGGGCGTCCAGCGGCACTTCCGTCAGCGGTGCGAGCGGATGGTCGTCCCGCAGCAGCACGGCCATCCGCTCGTACCGCACGGGCTGGTGCGCCAGATCTGCGCGCAGCGCCGGGTCGAGCCCGGCGATCCTGCCGAAGGAGACGTCGAGCCGCCCGGCGAGGAGCTCGGCGGCCGCGCCGGTGAGGCCGCTGAGGTAGCGGGCGACGAACTCCGGCTCGGGGGCGGCTCGTCGGGTCTCCGTGAGGACCCGGTAGCCGGTGCCCACCGGGGCGGAGATGTCGACCAGCAGCGGCCGGTCCGGGTCCGCGAAGGCGGCGGTCAGCTCGTCGTGTGCGTCCAGGATCCGGCGGGCGTACGGGAGAAGCCGCTCGCCGTCCGTGGTGAGCGTCACATGCCGGGTGGTCCGAACGAAGAGCTCGGCGCCCAACTCCCGCTCCAGTCGCCGGATGTCCCGGCTGAGCGCCTGCTGGGCGACGAACAACCGGGCGGCGGCCCGGGTGAAGTGCAGCTCGGCGGAGACGGCGACGAAGGCACGCAGCAGCCGGGGCTCGATGTCCTGGGCCTGGGGCATGCCGGCGAATTTACAACAGGGGTGGGTCAATAGGCTCTGAACAGGTGTTGGACCGCTGACGGCTCCAGCGGCGAGCCTTGATCCATGCCGCAGACGACGACACCCCGGACGGCCACCACCGGCGGACCGCTGGTTCTGGCGCCCGGCTGCCAGGAGCCCGGCCCCTCGCGCCCGCAGGGCCCGTACGCCCGCCTCTTCCGCACTCCCGGAGCCCGCGCCTTCACGGCCGGCAATCTCATCGCCCGGCTCCCCATGGGGATGTTCAGCGTGAGCGCCGTGTTCATGATCGCGGGGGCGCGCGGCTCGTACGCGCTCGCCGGGGCGGTGACGGCGACGGGTCTTGCCGCCACCGCCGTCGTCGCCCCGTGGACGGCCCGGCTCGTGGACCGGTACGGCCAGGCCCGTGTGGCCGTCCCCGCCACCGTGCTCGCCGTGCTCGGCTCGCTCGCGCTGCTGCTGTGTGTGCGGTACGACGCACCCGCCTGGACGCTGTTCGCCGCGTACGCCGCGACCGCGACCACGCCCAACACGGGCGGGATGTCCCGGGCCCGCTGGTCGTATCTCCTCAAGGGGGACCCCGGTGCCCTGCACACGGCGAACTCCTTCGAGCAGGCCGCCGACGAGCTGTGCTTCATGCTCGGCCCGGTGCTCGCGGCCCTGCTCTGCTCGGCACTGTTCCCCGAGGCCGGCACGCTGGTCGGGGCGGTTCTGCTGCTCACGGGCGTGCTGGTGTTCGCGGCCCAGCGCGCCACCGAGCCGCCGGTCGCCCCTCGGGTCCCGGCGGGCTCACCCCTCCGTACGCCCGGTATGGCCCCGATGCTCGCGGTCTTCCTCGCGACCGGTGCGGTCTTCGGCTCGATGGAGGTCGTCACGATCGCGTTCGCGGACGGCCCGGCGGCGGGCCCGGTGCTGGCCCTGCAGGCCGCAGGCTCGTGCGTGGCGGGGCTGGCCTACGGCAGGGCGCGCCGCGGGGCCGGGCTGCGGTCGTGTCTCGCCGCGATGACGGCGCTGATGACCCTGCCGCTGCTGGCGGCGGCCGCGACCGGATCGTTGCTCGCTGTGGCGGGTGCGCTGCTGGTCGCGGGCATGGCGACGGCGCCGACGATGGTCACCGGGATGGGTCTGATCCAGCGGCTCACTCCCGAGGGTCGGTTGAACGAGGGCATGACCCTGGCCGTCACCGCGCTGCTCGGCGGCATCGCGGCCGGCTCGGCGACGGGCGGCTGGGTGGTGGAGCACGCGGGCGCGGTGTGGGGCTACGGGATCCCGGCCTCGGCGGCCGCGGTGGCCCTGCTCACGGCGGTCGCGACGGACCGCCGGCTCAGCCCTGCCTGAGCGGCGGCATCGGCAGCGGGACGGAGTAGGCGGCCGTCGCACCTGCGCCGGCCCGCCCTCACAGGTGTTCGGCGGCTGGGTGCCCGGCCGCGGTCGGACGGCCTCTCGGCGCCCGGCGGGAAAACCCGGGCAGCGTGGCCGGTCCATGCCGAGCCGGCCATGCGTTACGGGCGGTGTACGTGTACGTGTACGGCATGACAAAGGCCCGGCTGCCGTAGCGGCCGGGCCTTGCCCACATGGGATGACGGGGTCGGTGGGGGGCATGCCCCCCACCCGTCCAGTGGAGATGGCGGGAATCGAACCCGCGTCCAACGGTGCAGAATCAGGGCTTCTCCGTGTGCAGTCCGCTGCGCTTTTCTCAGCCCCGGAGATCACGCGGACAAGTCTCCGACGGGCTCAGTCACTGTTTGATTTCCCTCCAGGCCCCGTGACCGGGTCCAGAGGTTTAGTTCCCTAGCTGATGCCAGGATCCGGGTCGGGAACAGCCCCGGGCTGACACTTCGCAAGTCGCTACTTAGGCAGCGAGGGCGAAGGAATCGCGCTTGGTGTTGGCGATTATTGGTTGCGACATATGGTTTACGAGATCATTGCCGCTTCCTCGACACGCTTCCCCTGCTTCGACATCCGCTGTCGAAACCGATCATCCCCATGTTCTTTTTTCAAAGGTGCCCCCTCTGGGAGGGCAGGTGCCATCGTACGTGACCAACGTACGCGCGTGCCAGCCTATTCCCCCGGGAGCGGTGCCGGCTCAGGCCCGCTGACGCCGCCGCGCCGCGGACATCGCCCGGTCCGCCTCGCGCCGGTCCTGCTTCTCGCGCAGGGTCTGCCGCTTGTCGTACTCCTTCTTGCCCTTGGCGAGCGCGATCTCGACCTTGGCCCGGCCGTCCTTGAAGTACAGGGCGAGGGGCACGATCGTGTGGCCCGTCTCCTGGGACTTGGACTCCAGCTTGTCGATCTCCTCCCGGTGCATGAGGAGCTTCCGCTTGCGCCGGGCGCTGTGGTTGGTCCACGTGCCCTGGCTGTACTCCGGCACGTGCACGTTGTGCAGCCACGCCTCGTGGTCGTCGATCTGGACGAACCCGTCCACCAGCGAGGCCCGCCCCTGACGCAGCGACTTGACCTCGGTACCCATCAGCACGAGACCGCACTCGTAGGTGTCGAGGATGTGGTAGTCGTGCCGCGCCTTCTTGTTCTGCGCGATCAGCTTGCGCCCTTTTTCCTTTGCCATAGTGCGTTCATTTTCGCACTACGAGCGGGTGCCGAGGCCACTCAATACTGTCTGGGCCCGCTCCTCGGCCCGCTCACTGACCACGAGGTCCGGGGTGATGCCCTTGCCTTCGAGGTCACGGCCCGCAGGCGTGCGGTAGTGACCGACGGTGAGCTCGGCGACGGACCCGTCGGGCAGCCGCTCCGGCATCTGCACGGACCCCTTGCCGAAGGTGCGCGCACCCACGGTGATCGCGCGGCCACGGTCCTGGAGCGCTCCCGCGACCAGCTCGGCCGCGCTCATCGTGCCGCCGTCGACGAGGGCGACGACGGGCCTGTCCGTGTCCCCGCCGGGGCCCGCGTCGAGGACCTTCTGCTCGCCGTGCACGTCGTACGTCGCGACGAGGCCGCCGTCCAGGAAGGCGGAGGCGGCGGTGACGGCCTCGGAGACCAGGCCGCCGCTGTTGCCCCGCAGGTCGAGCAGGACGCCGGCGCCCGCGGGGGCGTCCCGGACGGCTTCCCGTACGCGCTTGCCGGTGCCCTTGGTGAAGGCCGCCACCTTGATCATCACGGCGCCGCCTTCGAGCTGCTGGACGGTGACGGCCTCGGTGTCGAGCCGCGCCCTGCGGAGCGTCTCCGTCCAGGTGTGGTCGCCGCGCTGGAGACCGAGGACGACGGACGAGCCGACCGCTCCGCCCACGGCGTCCCCGCGCAGGAGGGCGACGACCTCGCTGACGGGGCGGCCGTCTATCGGCTGCCCGTCGATCGTGCGGAGCTGGTCGCCGGTCCGGATCCCGGCCCGCTCGGCGGGGCCGCCCCGCTGCACCCGTGCGACCTCGACCCGGCCGTCGGCGCCGCGCCTGGCCCACAGTCCGACTCCGGTGTACGCACCGTCGAGCGCCCGCTCGAACTCCTCGTACTCCCCCTTGTCGTACACCGCGCCCCAGCGGTCGCCGCTGCGGCTGACGACCTCCTCGGCCGCGTCCGCCCCGGACTTGCCGTCCGCCATGGCATCGGCGGCGGCGCGGGCGACCTCGTCGGGATCGACGGTCGCCGCGGCGGCGTGAGCGGCGGGCAGCGACGGCGGTTTCGCATCGCCGCGGGGCAGCAGATCGGTGGCGGACGCGGTGGCGAGGACGCTCGCGAAAAGCAATGTCAGGGCCGCCCCGCGGCGGTATCCACGGGGCATCCAGGGTGATTCGGGGCCCAACATGGCGCCCACTCTAGGACAAGCGAAGGGCGCCGTACGGCGGTTGGCCGCACGGCGCCCAGGGGCGCTTGTCACACCTTGAGGTACTTGCGCAGCGCGATGAAAGCGGCCACGGCGGGCATCAGCAGCCCGATCGCGAGCACCAGAGGAAGCTTGGTGATCACGGCGTCCCAGCCGATGAAGTTGACCAACTGCATCTTCTCGGACAGCGCAAGGCCGTTGTCGATCAGGAAGTACCGCCCGACGAGCAGCAGAACGCAGGCGACCGCGCCGCCGAGCAGCCCCGCGAAGGCGGCCTCCATGATGAACGGCATCTGGATGTAGAAGCTGGACGCGCCGACGAGCCGCATGATCCCGGTCTCACGCCTGCGGCTGAACGCCGACACACGCACGGTGTTGACGATCAGCATCAATGCGATGACCAGCATCAGACCCATGACGAACAGCGCGGCCACGTTCATGCCGTTCATCAGGTCGAAGAGGTTCTGCAGGATGTTGCGCTGGTCCTGGACGGACTGCACGCCGTCCCGGCCGGCGAAGGCGGTCGCCACCACCTGGTACTTCTCCGGGTCCTTGAGCTTGACCCGGAACGACTCCTGCATCTGGTCCGGGGTGATGGTCGCGGCGATCGGGGTGTCGCCGTACTGGTCCCGGTAGTGCTTGTAGGCCTGGTCGGCCGACTCGTGGTGGACCTGTTCCACGACGTTCATCTCGTCGAGATCGGCCTTGATCTCTTCCTTCTGCTGGGCGGTGACCGCGCCCTTGGAGCACTTCTCGTCGGACTCCGCGTCGTTCTTGTTGCAGAGGAAGATGGAGACGTTGACCTTGTCGTACCAGAAGTCCTTCATCGTGCTGACCTGCTCACGCATGAGCAGCGCACCGCCGAAGAGGGCGAGCGACAGGGCCACGGAGACGATGACCGCGAAGGTCATCGTGAGATTGCGACGGAGACCGACGCCGATCTCCGAAAGTACGAACTGGGCGCGCATGGCGAGTCTTTCAGCCTTTCCGTCTTGTCGCTCTACGTGCTCAGTGCTGGTAGCCGTAGACGCCGCGCGCCTGGTCTCGTACGAGACGGCCCTGCTCGAGCTCGATGACGCGCTTGCGCATCTGGTCGACGATGTTCTGGTCGTGGGTCGCCATCACCACTGTGGTGCCGGTCCTGTTGATCCGGTCCAGCAGCTTCATGATGCCGACGGAGGTCTGGGGGTCGAGGTTGCCGGTCGGCTCGTCGGCGATCAGCAGCATCGGGCGGTTGACGAACGCACGGGCGATCGCGACGCGCTGCTGCTCACCACCGGAGAGCTCACCGGGCATCCGGTCCTCCTTGCCGCCGAGCCCGACGAGGTCGAGGACCTGGGGCACGGCCTTGCGGATCTCGCCGCGCGGCTTGCCGATGACCTCCTGGGCGAAGGCCACGTTCTCCGCCACGGTCTTGTTCGGCAGCAGGCGGAAGTCCTGGAAGACGGTGCCGAGCTGCCGGCGCATGTGCGGCACCTTCCAGTTCGACAGGCGCGCGAGGTCCTTGCCCAGGACGTGCACCATGCCGTGGCTGGCGCGCTCCTCGCGCAGGATCAGCCGCAGGAAGGTCGACTTGCCGGAACCGGACGAGCCCACGAGGAAGACGAACTCCCCCTTCTCGATGTCCAGGGAGACGTCGCGCAGGGCGGGGCGGTTCTGCTTGGGATAGCTCTTGGAGACGTTGTCGAATCGGATCACGGGTGCACCACGGTCGGCCGGGAGTAGGTGTGCGTGACCTTACGCGAAGGGAGAACGCCCGCGCAGTCGCCGCCCGGAGTTGCGGCATTTGTCCGACCAGGGAAACCCAAGAGGACGCTCAGAAAGCCTACCTATCGGGAGTAATCCGACGGGGCGCGCCGAAACGCGCGCGAGCTGGCACAGTGGTAGGGGGAACGGATGCGTTTCCCTGAGCGTTGAGCGGAGAAGACACGCTGAGGAACGCTGCGAGAACACGTCTCGGGTCGGCGACTCCGCCGCGCGGGAGGAGGAGAGCGCATGACCTACGACCGACTGGTGTGCGCCAACTGCGCGGCGCCCGTCACCGAGGGCCGCTGCCCCGTCTGCCGCGCCAATCGTGAGCGCCTGCAGCAGGAGGGCCCCCTGGCGGGCCTGAGCCCCGCCGCACTTCTGACGCTGCTCGTGGTCCTGGTGGCCGCGGTGGCGTTGCTGGCCCACCAGACCGTGTAGGTCTGTGCAGGTCCCTGCGACCTTCGCGAGGACGCCGCACAAGGACGCACGAAGGCCCGGAGCGCCGACAGGCGCCCCGGGCCCTTTTTACGTGATGTGAGATCCGCGTCACACAGCGGCGCGGCCGCCGCCGACGAGGCGGGGCAGCATCCGGAAGCCGATGCCACCGGCGATCATCGTCGCGGCACCGACCAGCAGGAACGTGGTCTCGGCGGCGCCGGTCTCCGCCAGCTCCTCCTTGGCCTCACCCTGCTCGACCGGCTGGGAGCCGGCGTTGTCGGTGTCGGTGTTGTCGGCGCACTCGGCACCGTCCAGGTCCACGGTGCAGGTCCCGGCGCCACCGTCGGTGCCGGTGGAACCGCCGGTGGCGGTGGAGCCACCGTTGCCGCCGCCGCCGTTGCCGTTACCGCCGGAGTTGCCGTTACCACCCGAGTTGCCGTTACCGCCGGAGTTGCCGTTACCACCCGAGTTGCCGTTACCGCCGGAGTTGCCGTTACCACCCGAGTTGCCGTTACCGCCGTTCGTCGGGTCACCGGCCGCCGCACCACCGTTCGTCGGGTCACCGGCCGCCGCACCACCATTGGTCGGGTCACCGGCCGCCGCACCACCGTTCGTCGGGTCACCGGCCGCCGCACCACCATTGGTCGGGTCACCGGCCGCCGCACCACCGTTCGTCGGGTCACCGGCCGCCGCACCACCATTGGTCGGGTCACCGGCCGCCGCACCACCATTGGTCGGGTCACCGGCCGCCGCACCACCGTTCGTCGGGTCACCCGCCGCTGCACCACCATTGGTCGGGTCACCCGCCGCCGCACCACCCGAGATCTGGCCGAGGGTGTCGCCGCCGCTGTTGTCACCGCCCTCGACTGCGTTGATGCCGACGTCCAGCCCACTCTGGTCGGCCTCGACCTCGGCGCTGAGGCCGCCAACGTTCACGCCGATGCCGACGGCCTGAGCGGCGCCCGCGGCGGTCAGGGACGCGCCGGCGGCGATCACCGCACCGGCGGCTATCCGTGCCACACGAACCCGCGTCTTCTTGGTCATCTGCTGCTACCCCCAGTAGCTAAATCGTCAGTGTGCAGCGTCTTGGGGCAGCATCCGCTGAGGGTCGTTCTTCCGTTTCCCCCGCCCACACGCGCCCCATAAATACGTATGCCGCGCGTCAGCCTTCCCACTTTTCGCGGACGCGTCAAGTTTCGTTGCGCCTGCGATGCCCGAAATAAGGGCAGTTGACCGAGGCGCGGCACACAACTGTGACGCAAAAGCCGAACTGCCGCCCGTAGGGCGGCAGTTCGCATGTCGACAAAGCGAGGTGCTACTTCTCCTGCTGCTTGCGCCAGCGAATTCCGGCCTCCAGGAAGCCGTCGATCTCACCGTCCAGCACCGCCTGCGGGTTGCCGACCTCGAACTCCGTACGCAGGTCCTTGACCATCTGGTACGGGTGGAGGACGTACGAACGCATCTGGTTGCCCCAGGAGCTGCCGCCGTCGCCCTTGAGGGCGTCCATCTTGGCCCGCTCCTCCTGGCGCTGACGCTCCAGGAGCTTCGCCTGGAGGACGTTCATCGCGCTCGCCTTGTTCTGGATCTGGGAGCGCTCGTTCTGGCAGGAGACGACGATGCCGGTCGGGATGTGGGTGATACGGACCGCGGAGTCGGTCGTGTTGACACCCTGGCCGCCCGGGCCGGAGGCGCGGTAGACGTCCACGCGCAGTTCGGACTCGTCGATCTCGACGTGGTCGGACTGCTCGACGACCGGGAGGATCTCGACGCCCGCGAAGGACGTCTGGCGGCGGCCCTGGTTGTCGAAGGGGGAGATGCGGACCAGGCGGTGCGTGCCCTGCTCGACGGAGAGCGTGCCGTAGGCGTACGGCGTCTTGACGACGAAGGTGGTCGACTTGATGCCGGCCTCTTCCGCGTACGACGTCTCGTAGACCTCGGTGCCGTAGCCGTGGCGCTCGGCCCAGCGGAGGTACATGCGCTGCAGCTGCTCGGCGAAGTCGGCGGCGTCGACGCCACCGGCCTCCGCGCGGATGTTGACCAGTGCCTCGCGCTCGTCGTACTCGCCGGAGAGGAGCGTGCGGACCTCCATCTCGTCCAGCGCCTTGCGGACCGACTCCAGCTCGGCCTCGGCCTCGGCGCGGGTGTCCGGGTCGTCCTCGTCCTCGGCGAGCTCGAAGAGCACCTCGAGGTCGTCGATACGCCCACGCAGCGCCTCCGCCTTGCGGACCTCGGCCTGCAGGTGCGAGAGCTTGCTGGTGATCTTCTGTGCCGCCTCGGGGTCGTCCCACAGCGACGGTGCCGCCGCCTGCTCCTCGAGCACGGCGATGTCTGCCCTCAGCTTGTCGAGGTCCAGGACGGCCTCGATCGACCCCATGGTCGAGGAGAGGGACTTCAGCTCTTCGGATACATCGACGACTGCCACGCGTCCAGCGTAACGGCTGGCCGGGGTGTTCCGGCCCGCCGGACAAGACCTAGGGCTGTGAGGGTGCCGACTGCTCGGAGTCCTGGGGCGGTACGCCGTCGTCGTCGCCGCTCGTCGCCAGCCAGCCGCCGACACCGACCGCGGCCACCAGCACCAGGCCCGCGACACCGAGCGTGATGCGGCGCCTGCGGACCGCCTCCGCCTTGTGGCGGGCCGAGCCGGGGCGGCGCTGGCCGGGGGTGCGGGGGGCGCGGGCGGTGCCGCGGGCGCCGCCCGCGAGCTCGTCGGGGCCGGGAACGCGCATGGAGGTGTGGGTGTCCCGGTTGGAGTCGGTGGCCGATCCGGGGACGAGGGGGACGGCTGCCCTGCGGGGCGCGGTGGGGAGGGTGGCGTGGTCCGGCTCCTCGTAGACCTCCGACGGCGGCTCCGAGTCGGGCTCGTCCACGTCCAGCGGAGGCATGCCCGCCAGCAGCGGCAGCAGGTCGTGCAGGCGCGCGGCGAGCTCGGAGGCGCGCAGGCGGGACGCGGGCGCCTTGGCCAGACACTGGACGACGAGCTGCCACAGCTCGTCCGGAATGCCGGGCAGCGGGACCACGGTCTCGGTGACATGGCGGCGCAGAACGGCGCCCGGATGGCCGCCGCCGAAGGGGGTGAAGCCCGCGAGCAGCTCGTACAGGACCGTCGCGAGGGCGTAGATGTCGACGGCCGCGCGCGGCGGGAGGCCCTCGACGATCTCCGGGGCGAGATAGTCCGGCGTACCGATGATCTTGGTGGCCCGGGTGCGGCGCGGGGTGTCGATGAGCTTGGCGACGCCGAAGTCGGTCAGCAGGGCGGGGTGGGCTCCGCCGGGGCCGAGCGGGCCCTGCATGTCGAGCAGGATGTTCTCCGGCTTGACGTCGCGGTGGACGACTCCTGCGGCGTGCGCCGCGGCGAGGCCCTCGGCGACGTCGGCGATGATCGCGACGGCGGCCTCGGGGGCGAGCCGGCGCTCGCGGTCGAGGCGGGTGCGCAGATCGGTGCCGCGGACGAGATCCATCACCAGGGCGAGGTCGGTGCCGTCCACGACCAGGTCACGGACGCCGACGACATGGGGGTGGTCGAGCCCGAGAAGCGCCGTGCGCTCCTGGACGAAGCGTCCGACCAGCTCCTGGTCCGACGCGAGGTCCTCGCGCAACAGCTTGATGGCGACGGGGCCCTCCGGGCCCTCGCCTAGCCACACCGTGCCCGCGCTGCCCCTCCCGAGGATCTGGTGGGCGGTGTACCGGCTGCCGATGTTCCGTGCCAAGACTGCTCCCTCAGCGGCTGGCGTTGCCCATCAAACTACGCGGCTGTCGGGGTACCTCGTGCCCCGGATGGCGCCAACCGTCACTTCTGCGGGGCTTTTTCCCCCGCAGAAGTCGACATAACGACAGAGTGATCGCCCGCTGCCGACCGGTGCTACTGACCGGCGCCCGTGCCCGAGCCGCCGGTGAGCTCCTCGATGAAGTCGCTCACGCCCGACGCGGCGTCACCGATGGCCTCCCAGTAGCTCTTGCCCTCGGCGATCCAGCTCTGGAGCGGGGTGAGCTCCCAGATCAGCCAGCCCGCGACGAAGAACAGGATCAGCGTGAACAGGCAGCCCTTGAGGCAGCCGAGGCCCGGGATCCGCATCGGGTTCGCGCTGCGCTGCCGCGGCTCGCGCGGCGGACGCGGAGCGGGCTGCTGGGGCGGCGGCTGCGGGGGCGCGTACTGCTGCCTCTGAGGCTGCGGGGCGTACTGCTGCTGCGGGGGCGGCGGGGCCCACTGCTGCTGAGGCTGCCGTCGCGGCTGGGGCTGCGGCTGCGGACGCTGCTGCCGCTGGGGCGGCTGCTGCGGCCTGGGGGCCGGCTGGCGCTGCGGCCGACGGCGCAGCGGGTCCTGGCTCGGGTCCAGGTACTGGACCTGGGTCTGCTCGTTGCGGTCCCGGGCCGCCTGCAGCTGGGACTGCCACGGGTGCGGCTCCTCGGGCCCGGGCTGCGGCGGACCGTCGGGGCGCGGCGGCAGGGGCTGCATGACCGCGGTCGGGTCGGCGGCGCCGGTCTGCTGCATCACGCTGGTCGCGGCGTTCGGGTCGTACGAGGACGCGTTGCCCGGCAGCACCTGGGTGGGATCGGCCGCTCCGGGCATGCCCGGAACAGTCGCGGGCGACGGGTCGGGCGCGAGCAGCGCGCCGACGCCCTCCGCGGCCTCGATCCGGGCGGGCGTGGAGTGGACGCCGATTCCGGCGGCGACGGTACGCAGGCCTCGGGCGAGGTTCTCGGCGCTCGGCCGCTCGCCCGGCTCCTTGCGCAGACAGCGCTCTATGACCGTCCACAGCGGGGCGGGAACGGTGGTCGGGCGGCGGGGCTCCTCGCTGAGGTGGCGTTGGAGCACTTCCAGGGCCGTGCCGCCGGCGAACGGGGGACGGCCGGTGACCAGCTCGTACAACAGGATCCCGGCGCCGTAGATGTCGACGGCGGAGGTCTGCGGGCGGCCTTCGGCGGACTCCGGCGCGACGTAGGCGGGCGTGCCGACGAACTCGTGCGTACGGGTCAGGCCCGGGGAGTCGGCGAGGCGTGCGATGCCGAAGTCGGTGAGCATCGGGTGCATCTCGCCGCCGCGCTCGGCGAGCAGGACGTTGGCGGGCTTGAGGTCGCGGTGGACGACGCCGTCGGCGTGGCTGGCGGCCAGCGCGTCCGCGATCTGGGCCGTGAGCAGGGCGGCCGCCACGGGGGTGAACGGGCCGCTGTCCCGGAGGTAGCGGTGCAGGTCCGGGCCGTCGACCAGGTCCATCACCAGGGCGAGGAGGTCGCCCTCGACGACCAGGTCGCGGGTGCGGACGATGTTCGGGTGCGTGAGACGGAGCAGGACGGAGCGCTCGCGCAGGAACCGCATCACGACGTCCGCGTCGTTCGCGAGCTCCTCCTTGAGGACCTTGATCGCGACGGTCTCACCCGGCTGGCCGGGGACCGCTGCCTCGGCTCCGGCGGTCTCCCGCTGGCGGGCTCGCCAGACGGTGCCCGTGGCACCGCGGCCGAGCGGTTCCTCGAGCAGGTACTTGCTGCCTACCGGCCGCACGTCATGCGCTCCCTGCTGATCGTGGTTCTGGTGGTCCTGGGCGGCCCCAGGGTGGTCCTGGAGACCGGACCCGGGTGGTCCCTGAAGTGATCCCCGGTCCATATATGGCCCCGACCGGGTGTCCGGCCCACTGTAGTGCCGCCGATCGGGTCACCGGTGTGCTCACCGGATTGGCCGGTAAGACGTCATCGGTGGCCGGATGGTTGCCGAACGGCCGTGCGGAGGACGGCAGAGGCGATCCCAACCAGGCACTTTTGCGGCCAGAGCCGACCAATCAAGATCACTTGAGGGTGGGGGGCGGGCGCGCTGTCGGTGGCAGGTGCGAGGATGCCTCCAGCACGGAGTTGTGGGGTCGGGGGGCCTGCTGCCGTGCCGACCTGCCGGGTGGGGGGAATCACAGGGCGGCTCCCCTGCCGGGCACCCCGCGCAGAAGGGACCGCTGACGGCGATGCAGATCCGGCTGACCGTCCTCGCGCCGCGCAGCGGCCAGTCCACGCAGGGCGCTGCGCGTGTGTGCGACGTCCTCGTCACGGCCCCTGCCGGTACGGCACTGGCGGCCGTCGCCTCCGGGCTGGCCGCGGCCGTGTCCGGGCCGGACGCGCCCGGACCCGTCGTGCTGTACGCCGGCCAGGAGCGGCTCGACGCCCAGCGGTGCGCGCTGGGCGAGCCTCCGCTGGTGGACGGCGCGGTGCTGTCGCTCCAGGCCCCCGCGGACGGCGACGGGGAGGGAGAGGCTGGAGCCCAGGCCCAGGCCCAGCTCCATGTGGTCGCCGGGCCGGACGCGGGCGGAGTGCATCTGCTCCACGGCGGCCAGATCCGCGTCGGACGCTCCGCCGAGGCGGACGTCCCCCTCGACGACCCGGACGTCTCGCGGCTCCACTGCGCCGTGACCGTCGCTGACGACGGCGGCGTCACGGTCGCGGACCTCGGCTCCACGAACGGCACCACGCTGGACGGCACCCCCGTCGGCACCCGCCCTCTCCGGCTGCTCCCGGGCGCCCTCCTCCGCATCGGCGAGTCCACCCTGTGCCTGGCCCCGCCGACGGGTCCTGCCCGGCTGACGACGACGCCGGACGGCGAGGGGCACCTGCGGGTCGGCCGGCCGCATGCCTCCGCGGCGGGTGCGGCGGGATCGGTGGACCACGCCCGCAGCGATGTGCCGGAAGGGCAGGAAGGGCCGGAGGCCGCTCCCTACGGCCACGAGCACGGCCGTACGGCCCGGGACGGGCGGCAGGCGCCGTCATGGGCCCGTGCGGACGGGGCGACGGCTCGCGGGCAGGCACCCGGTGGCACGGTGCCCGCACAGCGGGGCAGTGCGGGCACGGGCGACGCGCGCGGCGCGGCGTACGGCACCCAGGCGCGGGGCGGGAGTGCGGGCCGGGCGCCCGGTGGCCTTGCCGCCCCCGCAGCCTCCGGCGAGGCGGCCGCGGGGTGGAACGACCCCGGCGCCGCCGACGAGGCCGGTGACAGCGGCGGCCGCGCCGGTGGAGCCCACGGTGCGGGTTCCGGCGGCCACCTTCCAGGAATCTCGACCGGACACGCGTCCGACGTGACACACGGCGGAGCCACACGACCGCTGGGCGGGCATGCGCCCGGGACCGAAGCCGGCCATGGAACCGGAGCCGCGCACGACGGCGTCGGGCGAGGGCCGGTCGCGTACGACCGGGGCCACCGCCCTGCCGCCGAGGGGACAGACGGCGATGCGGCGGCCGCGGGCGACGGCGGTGGTAGCGGCCCGGCGCGCAGTGGCGGGACGCACACGCGAGGCGAGAGCGGGCCGCGCAAGCGCGGAATAGGGGCCTGGGCGCGGCGGCTGGCCGGGGCGCGCGGGGACGCGGCACCGGAGGACGCGGGCGAGCGCGGGGAGGTGGCGGTCGCCGCCGCTCCCCTCGTCGAGACGTGGCCCGATCCGGCCGGCGTGCTGCTCACCGCCCTCGGGCCCGGGCCGCGGCTGTGGGAGCGGGGGCCGGGGCACCCCGAGGAGCTCGCGGTTCGGCTCGGTACCGCGGACCGCGCGGACACGCTCGCCGTTCCCGTCACCGTAGGACTGCGCGAGGCCGGGTCGCTCGGGCTCGCCGGTCCCCGCTCGCGGCTCACCGGACTCGCCAGATCGGTCGTGGCGCAGCTCGCCGCGCTGCACCCGCCGGGCGATCTGGAGATCGTGCTGATCAGCACGGACCGCGCCAGGTCGCTGGAGGAGCGCAGGCGCGACTGGAGCTGGCTCGGCTGGCTGCCGCATCTGCGGCCCACGCACGGGCAGGACTGCCGGCTGCTCGTCGCCTACGACCGGGACCAGGCCACCGCCCGGGCCGCCGAGCTGACCCGGCGGCTGGACGAGGGTCCGCTCGGACCGGGCTGGCCGAGCTCCGGCCGCCGCATGATCGAGGACGCCGCGGCGCGCCACACGGGTCCGCGGACCGTGATGATCCTGGACGGCGACCCCGGCTCCGCGGCGCTCCGCGAGGCCACCGCCCGGCTGGCCGGCGCGGGCGCCGCAGGGGGCATCCATGTCGTCTGCCTGGCCGAGACCCCGGCGGCCTCACCGCTCTCCCCGGTCGCGGCGACGTACGAGGAGGCGTGCGCGGCATCGCTCGCGTTCCGGGAGTGCGGGGCGGTCGCGCTGCTGAGCGGCGATGTGGCGACGGCGCTGCGGCTGCTGCGTACGGCGTCGGGACGGCCCGCCGGGCACGGCACGGTCGGCGCGGTGGACGCGGTGTCCGCGGCGTGGGCCGAGCGGTTCGCCCGGGCGCTGGCACCGCTGCGCCCGGCGGACGCGGACGGCGCCCTGGCCGGTTCCGGGACCGGCCGCGCCCACGGCCGGGCGGCGACCGCGCCGCTGCCGCAGTCGGCACGGCTGCTGGACGAGTTGGGACTGGCCAGGGCCACGCCCGCGTCGCTGATGACCCGATGGGCTTCGGCCTCGGACGGTACGGCGGTGCTGGGCGCCGGTCCGCACGGCCCGGTCTCCGTCGATCTCACGGCCGACGGCCCGCATCTGCTCATCGAGGGCCCGGCGGGCAGCGGTCGTACGGAACTGCTCCGCGCCGTCGCCGCATCGCTCGCCTCGGCCGGGCGACCGGACCGGCTCGGGCTGCTGCTCGTCGACGGCGCGGGCGGCGAGCGGGGCGAAGGGCTCGCGGCCTGTACGGAACTTCCGCATGTCACCGAGCATCTGGTCGCATCGGATCCGGTCCGGATGCGCGAGTTCGCGCAGGCACTCGGGGCGGAGCTGAAGCGTCGGGCCGAGCTGCTGGGCCGGGAGAGCTTCTCCGAATGGCACACGCGGCGCGAGGTCTCCGAGCGGCTCGTCGGCCAGCGTTCGCCCAGCCCGGCCGAATCACGCGCGGATGCACGTGCGGACACCCGCACGGACACGCGCACGGATGGCCGTGCCGAAACGCGCACCGAGCTGCGTGCCGACGGGCGCGGCGTCTCCCACGGGGAGTCACCCGGAGACTCCCGCGGCGACATCGAAGCCCCGACAGGCGGCACGCTCCGGCTCCGTCCGGCCGGTGCGCGTACGACCGTGGACGCACCACGCCCGCTCCCCCGGCTCGTCGTCCTCGTCGACGACTACGACGCCCTGGTCGCCCCGGCGCTCGGCAGCCCGGGCCGCCCCGCGGCGGGTTCCGTCGTACGGGCCCTGGAGGCCGTGGCCAGGGACGGCGAGCGGCTCGGCGTCCATCTGGTCGCGACGTCCGCCCGGCCCGACCGCACCGCGGACACGGAGCTGGCCCACCATGCCCGGCTGCGCGTGGTGCTCGACGCCCCGTCCACGTCCACGGGACCGGAGGACCCGGCCCCCGGCCGCGGGCGCCTCGGGCATCCGAACGGGCGCGTGACGCCGTTCCAGGCGGGCCGGGTGACGGGCCGTATCCCGCGTACGGCGACACAGCGGCCCACCGTCGTGGAGCTGGAGTGGGAGCGGATGGGCGACCCGCCGACCCGCCGCCCGGTCCGCGAACTGGGCAACGGGCCCACGGACCTGGCCCTCCTCGCCAGCGCCCTCGACCGCGCGGCCCGCTCGGTCGACGCCACTCCCCTGCCGCCCCTCAGCCCGGCCCGGCCCTGATCCGTCCCGCCCTCAGCCGGCCCCGCCCTCAGAGTGCCGTCCCTGCCCCCCGCCACGGCCGGCCCAGCCCCCGACGGCCCCCGACGGCCCCTGACGGCACGTCACGAGGCCATCATGATCACCCAGTTGACAGCAGAGGCGGTATTGCCTCGCCTCCGCCCCAGGCGTAGACCTGACCCCACGGGACGGGAGCGGTGCTGCCTGCGTCACGGCCGGCTGCGCCCTCCGAAGGTGCACGAGAGACGGGGCAGTGATGCGGACAGCGCGTACGACTCGTACCACTCGCACGAGGGCCATCGCGGGGCTCGTCGCCATAGGCGCCCTCGTCGCACTCACCGGCTGCAGCGGCGACAAGGACGGCGGCGGCGGAAGCACGCCGGACAGCACCGACGGCAGCGACTCGGCCCCCACCGTCCAGCTGCCCAAGCTGAACGGCGAGAAGATCGAGGTCGCCGCGGTCTGGACGGGCCCCGAGCAGGAGAACTTCACCAAGGTCCTCGACGAGTTCGAGAAGCGCACCGGCGCCACCGTCACGTTCGTCCCCGCGCAGGACCCGATCGTCAACTTCCTCGGTACGAAGATCGCCGGCGGCAGCCCGCCCGATGTGGCGATGCTGCCGCAGGTCGGCGCGATCCAGCAGGCCGTCGCACAGAAGTGGGCCAAGCCCCTCGGCCCGGAGGCCAAGGCCGAGCTCGCGAAGAACTACGCCAAGGGCTGGCAGGACCTCGGCTCCGTCGACGGCACGCCGTACGGCGTCTACTTCAAGGCCGCCAACAAGTCCCTCATCTGGTACAACAACGCGGTCTTCGAGAACGCCGGCGCCACCGAGCCCAAGACCTGGAAGGACTTCCTGACGACGGCCGAGACGATCTCCGCGTCCGGCGTCACCCCGGTCTCGGTCGGCGGCGCGGACGGCTGGACGCTCACCGACTGGTTCGAGAACGTCTATCTCTCCCAGGCGGGTCCGGAGAAGTACGACCAGCTGGCCAAGCACGAGATCAAGTGGACCGATCCCTCGGTCAAGCAGGCGCTGACGACCCTCGCCGAACTGTTCGGCAAGCCCGCCCTGATCGCGGGCGGTGCGGACGGCGCCCTGCAGACCGAGTTCCCCAAGTCCGTCACCCAGACCTTCACCGGCGGCGACCAGCCCAAGGGCGCGATGGTCTTCGAGGGCGACTTCGTCACCGTCAACATCGCCCAGACCGAGGCCAAGATCGGTACGGACGCGAAGGTGTTCCCCTTCCCGGCGGTCGGCGCCGAGCCCCCGGTGGTCACCGGCGGCGACGCGGCCGTCGCGCTGAAGGACTCCAAGGGCGCGCAGGCGCTGCTGACGTTCCTGGCGTCGCCCGACGCGGCGAAGATCTGGGCCGGGTCCGGCGGTTTCATCTCCCCCAACAAGTCCCTGGACGTGGCCGCGTATCCGAACGACGTCCAGCGCGACATCGCGAAGGCGCTGATCGCCGCGGGCGACGACTTCCGCTTCGACATGTCGGACCAGATGCCGCAGTCGTTCGGCGGCACGCCCGGCAAGGGCGAGTGGAAGGCGCTCCAGGACTTCCTCAAGAACCCGAAGGACATCGCGGGCACACAGGCGCGGCTGGAGGCCGACGCGGCCAAGGCGTACAAGAGCTGACGCGGCGATGACGGCCCCCGGAGCGTCCGACCGAGCCTCCAACGGCACGTCCTCCGAAGCGGCGGAGGACCCCGTGCCCTCCGCCACCGGCGGCGTACGCAGGCGCAAGAGCGTGACCGGCACCCGCAGGCTCGTCGCCGCCGGCTTTCTGCTGCCCGCGCTGGTGCTGCTCGGCGCCCTCGTGGTCTACCCGATCGGGTACTCGCTCTACCGGTCCTTCTTCGACAAGTCCGGCAACGCCTTCGCCGGGCTCGACAACTACGTCGAGATCTTCACCGACGACACCATCCTCACGGCCGTCAAGAACAACGCGATCTGGGTGGTCGTCGCCCCGGCCGTCGCCACCGCCCTCGGTCTGATCTTCGCCGTGCTCACCGAGCGGGTCCGCTGGGGCACGGCGTTCAAACTCATCGTCTTCATGCCCATGGCGATCTCGATGCTGGCCGCGGGCATCATCTTCCGGCTGGTGTACGAGCAGGACCCGGAGCGCGGTGTCGCCAACGCGATCTGGGTCGGCGTGCACGACACCTTCGCCGAATCGGCCGGCTTCCCGAAGGCGCATCCGCTGCCCGTCCATCCGCTCGAGGCGGCGGGCGGCGGGGCCTTCATCACCAAGGAGCCGGTCACGGCGGGCACGGCCGTCCAGCTGCCCCTCGTCGGGGTGGCTCCCGGGAAGATGCCGGACGATGCGAAGCCCGCGAAGGCGCCCGCGACCGAGCCCGGCAGGATCACCGGCACGGCCTGGCTGGACTTCACCCGGGGCGGCGGCGGAAAGCCCAACACCATCGACGCCGAGGAGCTGGGCCTCAAGGGCATCAAGGTCGAGGCGGTCAAAGACGGCAAGGTCGTCGCCACCGCCACGGCGGCCGCCGACGGTACGTTCTCGCTCCCCGCGGAGGCGGAAGGAGCGCAACTCCGGCTCCCGGAGAGCAACTTCCGGGAGCCGTACAACGGAGTGAACTGGCTCGGCCCGTCGCTCGTGACCCCGGCGATCATCGGCTCGTACATCTGGATGTGGGCGGGCTTCGCGATGGTGCTGATCGCCGCTGGGCTGGCGGCCGTGCCGCGCGAGCTGCTGGAGGCGGCCCGGGTGGACGGGGCCAACGAGTGGCAGGTCTTCCGCAAGGTGACCGTCCCGCTGCTCGCGCCGGTCCTCGCGGTCGTCCTGGTCACGCTGATGATCAACGTCCTGAAGATCTTCGACCTGGTCTTCATCATCGCGCCCGGCTCGGCCCAGGACGACGCGAACGTGCTGGCACTGCAGCTCTACCGCTCGTCGTTCGGCACCGACGCCCATCTCGGCGTGGGCAGCGCGATCGCGGTGCTGCTCCTGCTGCTGGTGATCCCGGTGATGCTCTTCAACATCCGGCGGATGCGAAGGGAGACGCGCCGATGAGCACCGACTCCGCCGCAAGGGCGAAGGCGAAGCCGACGCTCGCCACCCGTGTCGCCGCCCGTACCGGCGGCGGGGCCATGCGGGTCCTCCTCGTCCTGGTCGGGCTGTTCTGGCTGATGCCGACCGTGGGGCTGCTGCTGTCCTCGCTCCGCTCGCCCGCCGACATCAACGCGAGCGGCTGGTGGGAGGTCTTCACCGAGCCCGCCCGGATCACGACCGAGAACTACTCCAGGCTGCTGGAGAACGACACCATCACCGACTCGCTGCTCTCCACGGTCCTGATCACCGTTCCGGCCACGGTCCTGGTCGTCGTGATCGGCTCGCTCGCGGGATACGCCTTCGCGTGGATGGAGTTCCCGGGCCGTGACTGGTGGTTCCTGGTCGTCGTCGGACTGCTCGTCGTCCCGGTCCAGGTCGCTCTCGTCCCCGTGTCGAAGCTCTTCGGCGACATCGGGATCTTCGAGACGACGGCCGGAGTCGTGATCTTCCACGTCGCTTTCGGCCTTCCCTTTGCGATCTTCCTCCTCCGGAACTTCTTCGCGGAGATTCCGCGGGAGCTGCTGGAGGCGGCCCGGCTGGACGGGGCGGGCGAAATCAGGCTGTTCACGCGGGTCGTGCTGCCGCTCGGCGGGCCGGCGATCGCCTCGCTCGGGATCTTCCAGTTCCTCTGGGTCTGGAACGACATGCTCGTCGCGCTGATCTTCGCGGACTCCGAGTCACCGCCGATCACCGTGGCGCTGCAGCAGCAGGTACGGCAGTTCGGCAACAACATCGACGTACTGGCGCCCGGCGCGTTCGTGTCGATGGTGATTCCGCTCGCCGTCTTCTTCGCGTTCCAGCGGCAGTTCGTGTCCGGCGTGATGGCGGGCGCGGTCAAGTAGCGCTCGCCGGCCGTCGCGGGGATCGCACGCTCGGTCGAGCCCTCGACCGAGCGTGCGTACACACGGGAGCACCCCACGAGAATCATCGGCACCTCACCCGCCCGCAAACCCTTCGACACCTTCGGGGAGTAGGACCGGGGCATGACTTTCGTCGACTCCCGCGACTCCCTCCAGGCGCCGGAGAAGTGGCGTACGCCGGCCTTCAGACGGATACCCGGCCACGCGTCGAGCGTCTGCGAGGCGGCCGCGCCGCGCACGTCCGACGCGCCCGCGACACGTGCCTGACATACGCCGCGCTGCGCGCCCGGCCCACCGCATCCCGCTCACGAACGCGAGTACCAGCCCTCAGCCGAAGCCCCATCCTCACCCTCAGCCTCAGCCTCAGCGTTCCCGCTCATCGCCGAGTCCCGAGAGAGAAGACATCCATGGCACAGACGAGTGCACCGGCGCAGTCCCCCGCCGAGTCCCGCGTCGAACTCCCCCAGCCCACCCGACTCGATGACGTCAAGGGCTGGTTCCGGCCGGTCGACCAGCTGCTCTTCGACTGGTTCCTGACCCGCCAACGTGACCAGGGCGAGGCGGGTGACCTGCTCGAACTCGGCGCGTACATGGGCAAGAGCGCGATCTTCCTGGGCATGTACCTGCGGGACGGCGAGGAGTTCACGGTCTGCGACCTCTGGGACTCGCCCGCCCCCGACGCCTCCAACAGCGCCGAGATGAACCGGTCGTACGCGACGCTCACCCGTCGCGCCTTCGAGGCCAACTACCTGTCCTTCCACGACGAGCTGCCGACTCTCGTCCAGGCGCCCACCTCCGTGATCTCCTCCCGGGTCCGCGCGGCAAGCTGCCGCTTCGTCCACATCGACGCCTCGCATCTGTACGAGCACGTCAAGAACGACATCGAGGCCGCCCGGGAGCTCCTCACCACGGACGGACTCGTGGTCCTCGACGACTTCCGGGCCGAGCACTGCCCGGGTGTCGCGGCCGCCGCCTGGGGAGCCGTCGCCACCTCGGGGCTGCGGCCGGTCTGCATCACCGCCACCAAGATGTACGGGACCTGGGGCGACCCGGAGAAGATGGGCGACGCGCTGCTCGCCTGGCTGAGGACGCGGACGGACCTCGTGCATGTGGTGGAGGAGGTGGCCGGGGCGCCGCTGATCCGTATCGACGGCAAGAAGTCGGCCAGTCCGGCGCAGCCGGAGTCCCGTCACCGGCCCGGGCCGGCGACCGGGGCCACGGCCGTGCCGGCGACCGGCGCGGCTCAGCGGCGGCGGGCCCCGCTCGCCCGCCGTGTCGCACGGGACCTGCTGCCGCCGATCCTGACCCGCGCCCTCAGGCGGGTCGTGCGCGGCCGCCGCTGAGCCGGCGCCCGGGCAGCCCGACGGGGGAGACGGCGACGACCAGCCCCCGGGTGCCGTCCGCGGCCACGTTCAGCCGGTACGGGCGCAGGCCGCGCAGACCGTGGGCGCGCCGGGGCGGGGCCCCGGCGGGCACGGCGGCCAGGTGCTCGGTACCGAGGAATGCCGTGCGCAGGCCGATCCGGGTGCGACCTGGCGGAAAAGCGTCGGCGGGGATGCGCACCTCGATCACCGTGCCGCCGCCGTCGGGGGCCGGGCGCAGCAGGATCCGGCCGGCCTGCGGGCCGGTGCCGGTGAGCCGGACCGGAGCCGGGTCGAGTGCGGCCAGGCGGGGCAGTGGGCTGCGGGCGGTGACGACGAGGGTGTGGCGGGCGGGGCCGGTGCGCCGCCAGTTCGCGGAGACGAGGTGGGTGCGCAGGGGCGGTACCCCGTGGCCGACCTCGTAGCGGATGACCGAGAGGAGTCCTGGCAGGTCGCCGGTGCGTACGTACGACAGGCGCAGGCGCAGTCCCGGCCGCAGCCGGGCGAGCACGGCGTCGCTGAGGTGGTCCGTGACGAGCCTGCGCAGCCCGGCGAAGACCCGCCGCCGCACCGGCTCGGCCGCCTCCAGGAGGCCGGGGCCGGTCAACCGGTCGGCCTCGTCGGCGAAGTGGCGGAGGTGGAAGCCGTCGCGGAGCGGGCCGGGCTCGGTGAACCGGGCCGTCACGGCCATCGCGGCGGCCGTCCCGCGCAGCAGGTCCTCGATCGCGGGCGCCTCGGGGCTCGGCTCGGCACCGAAGCAGTAGTCGTAGTCGGCCAGTACGGAGATGCCTCGTCCCCGGAAGAGGGCTTCGAGGGTGAACGCCTGCTCGGCGAGGGCGGCGGGGATGTCCTCGTGGAATCGCAGGCCGTGCGGCTCCACGGCCGCCTCCCGGCGGAACAGCTTGGTGCACGACAGCTCCCAGGGCAGCCCCGGGGCGTCGAACGGTACGCCGTGCTCGGTGCGGGCGAAGACGGCGCCCGACGCACCGCTCGCGCCCGCGGTCTTGGCGTACACGACGTCGGAGCCGTAGGCGTCCGCGGCGCCGACGAGACGGGCCAGCGCCTCCCGGCCGAGGAAGCCGTCGGCGCGGAGGAAGAACAGATGGCGGCCGCGCGCACGTGCGAGGGCCTGGTTGCGGGTGCCGGGGCGGGGGAGGACGGTGCACAGACCGGGATGGTCGGCGAAGAACCGTTCCAGCTCGGCCGGGCTGCCGTCGGCGATTCCGTCGTCCACGACGAACACCTCGATGCGGTCCTCGCCGATGGTCTGGCCGGTGAGTGACTCCAGGCACCGGTGGAGGTGCGGCTCCGCGTCACGGACCGCCTCGTGGAGCGTGACGATGACCGTGACGTCGGGGACGTCGGGGGCGTCGGGGACGTCGGGGACGTCGGCGACGGGGACGTCGGGGACATCGGGGGTGCCTGCCGTGCCCGGTGCGCTCATGGGGTGACCTCCACACGCCTCGGGCGTGCCGTCCGCCCGCTCGACACAGCAACGACGCTCCGCCCATTCGGGCTACGCACCCGCGGCGGCGGTTCGCCCACTCGGCCGAGCGCACACAGCGACCGTGCGCCGTGCCACATGCCGCCCGCATGCCGCCCGTACGCGGCACGCAGGCGGCCCGTAGGCGCGACCTCATCCGCGTCTCGGCAGGTCAGCGCGTCAGTGCCGCCACCGCGGAGGCCGCGAGGTCGTCGAGGTATCCCTTGGGCAGATCGCTGCGCACCACGACCAGTCGCCAGTACAGCGGTCCGATGATCACGTCCAGCGCGCGGTCCGGATCCGTCGACGCCGGAAGCTCGCCGCGCGCGACCGCGTCGCGCACCACCAGCGCGGCGACACCCTGCTGGCTGTCGAACAGGGCGGCTTTGATCGCGTCGGAGATCTCGGGATGGCGGGCGGCCTCGACCAGCAGATCGGGGATGACCTGGGACGCGACCGGGTGGCGCAGGGCGTGCGAGGCGACTTCGAGGAGCGCGCGGACGTCCCCGTACAGCGAGCCGGTCGCCGGCGCCGGCAGCCCCCGCGCGGCGAAGGCCGAGACCAGGTCGAGGACGAGGGACAGCTTGGACTTCCAGCGCCGGTAGACCGCGGTCTTGCCGACGCCCGCCCGGCGCGCGATGCCCTCGATCGACATCCGGGCGAAGCCGACCGCGGCCAGTTCCTCGAAGACGGCGGCGCGAATCGCTTCGGTCACGTCCTCCCGGAGCACAGCGGCTCCCGCGGGGGCGCGTCGTGGGGTTCCCGGGTCCGTGGCGGTCATGTCCAGAGCATACCCGTGACGACGAGACGGTTGCGTTGCGACGCCATTCCGTCCTACCCTCCCCGTAGCGACGATACGGGTCCGTTCCGTCGTGAACGATCCACTCCTCCCCTCCCTCCCCCTGTCTCCGGCGAAAGCGACCAGCGTGAGCAGCAGCCAGACGATGATCACGACCCGGCCACCCGCACCACCCACGGAGAGCCTCGGCGAGCTTGCCGCCCGGCACGGACTGACGGTCAGCGGGGCCCGGCCCTCGCTCGGCGCGTACATCGGACAGCTCTGGTCGCGCAGACACTTCGTCACCGCGTTCGCGACCGCCCGGCTCACCGCGCAGTACAGCCAGGCGAAGCTCGGCCAGGTCTGGCAGCTGATGACCCCACTGCTCAACGCCGCGGTCTACTACTTCATCTTCGGGATCCTGCTCAAGACCAGCCACCACGTCCCCGACTTCGTGCCGTTCCTGGTCACCGGCGTCTTCATCTGGACCTTCACCTCCAACTCGGTGATGGCGGGGACCAGGGCCATCTCCGGCAACATCGGGCTCGTACGGGCCCTGCACTTCCCGCGCGCCGCGCTCCCCATCGCGCTCTCGCTCCAGCAGCTCCAGCAGCTGCTGTTCTCCATGGGCGCGCTGACCGTCATCCTGATCGGCTTCGGGCAGTTCCCGCAGGCGTCCTGGCTGCTGGCGGTTCCGGCGCTGCTGCTCCAGGCCGTCTTCAACACCGGCCTGTCGATGGCCATGGCCCGCATCGCCGCCCGCACCCCCGACATCGCCCAGCTGATGCCCTTCCTGCTGCGCACCTGGATGTACACGTCCGGGGTGATGTTCAGCCTCTCGACGGTCCTCAGGGGCCGGGACCTGCCGCACTGGTTCGCCGTGGCCCTTCAGTGCAACCCGGCCGCCGTCTACATCGACCTGATGCGCTTCGCGCTCATCGACAGCTTCACCTCGGCCCAGCTGCCGCCGCACGTCTGGGCGGTCGCCCTCGGTTGGGCCGTGCTCTTCGGGGCGGGCGGATTCCTGTACTTCTGGAAGGCGGAGGAGCAGTACGGCCGTGGCTGATCACGTCAACCGCATCGAAGCGAGCGAGAAGACCCCCACCGTCGTCGCCGACGGCGTCCACATCACGTACACGGTCAACGGCGCGAAGACCGGCCGCGGCGCCGCCACCGCCGCCCTGGGCCGGCTTCTGTCCCGCAGACAGGACAGGAGCGGCGGCGGCCGCGAGGTCCACGCCGTCAAGGGCGTCAGCTTCGCCGCGTACAAGGGCGAGGCGATCGGTCTGATCGGCTCGAACGGCTCGGGCAAGTCCACGCTGCTGAAGGCGATCGCCGGCCTGCTGCCGACCGCCAAAGGCAGCATCTACACCCAGGGCCAGCCGTCCCTGCTCGGCGTGAACGCCGCCCTCATGAGCGATCTGACCGGCGAGCGCAACGTCATCCTCGGCGGGCTCGCGATGGGCATGACGCGCGAGCAGATCCACGACCGCTACCAGCAGATCGTCGACTTCTCCGGCATCAACGAGAAGGACGACTTCATCTCCCTGCCGATGCGGACGTACTCCTCCGGTATGGGGGCGAGGCTGCGGTTCTCGATCGCCGCCGCCAAGAGCCACGACGTCCTGCTCATCGACGAGGCGCTGGCGACGGGCGACGCGAAGTTCCAGCGCCGCAGCCGGCAGCGGATCGAAGAGCTGCGCGAGGAGGCCGGCACGGTCTTCCTGGTCAGCCACAGCAATTCGGCGATCACGTCGACGTGCGACCGAGCGCTCTGGCTGGAGTCCGGCACGCTGCGGATGGACGGCCCGGCGGAGGAGGTCGTCGCGGCGTACGAGGCCTTCACCAAGAAGAAATAGCAGGAAATCAGCGCATTACGGTCCAGGGTGCGGGTCGATGACGACCCAGCAGGTCCCCCAACAGGTCCCCCAGCAGTCCCTCACCCGGGTCACCACACGGACCCGCCACCGCCTCGCCCTCGCCGCCGTCCGGGCGGCCACCCGGTTCGCGATGATCGTCCTCCTCGTACGCGACGATCTCGGCACGGGCGGTGTCGCCCGCGAGGTGTACGTCCGCTACGCGGGCTGGTACGAGGAGCTCGTCCGGGGTTCCTTCCCCCTGGACGAAGCGACCTGGCAATACCCGCCGGGCGCGGGGGTGGTGCTGCTCGCTCCCGCGCTTCCCTGGCTCGGCTGCTTCCAGGCGTTCGTCGCCCTGACCCTGCTCGCCGACGCGGCCGTCACCTCGCCCTCGCGCGGGCCGGCGGCACCGGGCCCCGCAGCGCCTGGGCCTGGCTCTGGACCGGCGGCCTGCCGCTCCTCCTCCACATCCCGCTCGCCCGCTACGACGTCCAGGTCACCGCCCTCGCCGTCCTCGCCCTCCTCGCGCTGCGGCGCCGCCGCCCTGGTCGCCGGGTCGCTCGCGGGGCTCGGCGCGCTGGTGAAGGTATGGCCGGCGCTGACCCTGCTGGGCACGCCACGGGGGCCGTACGACCCGGGCGGCCTGGACCGCGGCGGCGGCATCGGCCACCGCGCTGCTCACCGTTCCGGCCCTCGGCTTCTCCCACACCCTGGACTTTCTGCGACAACAGGGCGGCCGCGGCGTGCAGATCGAGTCCCTGGGCGGCACGGCACTGCACCTGGCCGGGCTGCTGGGCCACCCGCACCGGGTCGCCTACCGGTACGGCTCCTTCGAGTTCCTCGGCCCCTACGCGGTGGGCGGGCCCGCCTCTCCCTCCTGCTGACCGCCGCCGCGTTCTGCCGGCTGCTGCTGTGGCGGGTGCGGGGCGCGGCGCTGGACCGCGGGGACGCCGTTGGACGCCACGCTCTGCGCCGTGCTCCTCTTCTTCACCGTCACCAGCCGCGTCATCAGCCCGCAGTATCTGATCCGGCTGCTCGGCCTGGCGGCGGTCTGCCTCACCTCACGCCGCACCACCCAGCGCCCGGTCGCGCTTCTGCTCCTGCCGGCGACGGCGCTCGGCTCGCTCGCCTGTCCGCTGCTGTACGAGCACGTCGTGGCCACCACCCCGCTGGGCGCTCTGCTCATGGTCGTACGGAACGGCCTGCTGCTGGCCGCGGCGCTGATCTCGGCCCGCCGGCTGTGGGCGGCCACGACGTAGGGGGCACGGCACAGGAAGGGGCGCCCACCACGACGGCGGGCGCCCCTCCTCCAGAACTCACCTGCTCAACTGTTCCGTTGCTCCGTTGAACAGTTGCTCCGTTGCTCCGTTGCTCCGTTCCTCAGCTGTGGGTACGCAGCAGCTGGCGCATCGTCCGCATCGCCACCGACAGGTTCGCCAGGTCGAACGTGTCCGAACCCTGGATCTCCTCCAGCGTCGTCCGCGCCCGCCCCAGGATGGCGATGTTCTTCTGCTCCCACGCCGTGAAGCGCTCCTCGGGCGACGACGAGCCGTTGCCCACGGACAGCACGTCGGCCGTGAGCGCGGCATGCGCGGCGTACAGCTCCTCGCGGATCGCGGCGCGGGCCATCGACTGCCAGCGGTCGGCCCGCGGCAGCTCGATGATCCGGTCCATCAGCGCGGTGATCCGCAGCCGGTCCGCCAGGTCGTAGTAGACCTCGGCGACGGCCAGCGGGTCCTTGCCCGTGCGGTCCGCGATCGCGACGACGTCGAGCGTCGGGAAGGCTGACGAGAACCCGGCGACACGCATGGCCAGGCCCTCCGGGACGCCGGCGGCCGTGAACTCCTCGAGCAGCCCCTGGTACCAATCCAGGTCGATACCACGGAGCATCTTCGGCAGCTCGGCCCACACCTGCTCGACGCCCGCCGCGAAGAAGTCGATCGTCTCCGTGAGTTCCAGCGGCTGCGGCCGGTTGCCGAGCAGCCAGCGTGTGCCGCGCTCGACCAGTCGGCGCGAATGCAGCCGGATCCGGGTCTGGACGTCGGCGGCGACCTTGTTGTCGAGCGCCTCGACGGCGTCCCACACGGCGCCGAGACCGAAGATCGCGCGGGCGGCGGTCTGCGCCCTGACGATCTCCTCGGTCGAGGCGCCGGTCTCCTCGCGGAGCCGGTGCAGGAAGGTCGAACCACCCGCGTTGACGGTGTCGTTGACCAGGACGGTGGTGACGATCTCGCGGCGCAGCGGGTGGCTGTCGACCGCCTCGGTGAACCTCTCCCGCAGCGGCTTCGGGAAGTACGCGTACAGCAGCTTGCGCAGATACGGGTCGTCCGGCAGCGCCGTCCCGATCAGCTCCTCCGCCACCGTGATCTTGGTGTAGGCGAGCAGGACGGCGAGCTCGGGCTGGGAGAGGCCCTTGCCGCTGTTCAGCAGCTCGCGGATCTGGCGGTCGTTGGGCAGGAACTCCAGCGCCCGGTCCAGCGCGCCGTCCCGGCCGAGCCGGCGCATGAAGCGCTGGTGGGCGTGGAGCAGGCTCGGCGACTGGGCGACGGCATTGGCCAGGGCCACGTTCTGCGCGTAATTGTTGCGCAGCACGAGCCTGCCGACCTCGTCGGTCATCTCGGCGAGCAGCTTGTTGCGCTGCTTGACGGTCATGTCGCCTTCCGCGACGAGCCCGTTGAGCAGGATCTTGATGTTCACCTCGTGGTCGGAGGTGTCCACGCCCGCGCTGTTGTCGATGGCGTCGGTGTTGATCTTGCCGCCGTTGCGGGCGAACTCGATCCGGCCGAGCTGGGTCAGGCCCAGGTTGCCGCCCTCGCCGACGACCTTGACCCGCAGGTCCGCGCCGT
The DNA here is from genome assembly GCF_053594115.1 of Streptomyces sp. NPDC001970. Lineage (NCBI taxonomy): Bacteria > Bacillati > Actinomycetota > Actinomycetes > Kitasatosporales > Streptomycetaceae > Streptomyces > Streptomyces sp. NPDC001970. Next base: position 72,543 of record NZ_JBSFDW010000033.1, read on the forward strand.
CGACGCGGATCGCGTCGTTGGCCTTGTCGCCGACATCGGCGTGCGTCTCGGTCGACGCCTTGACGTACGTACCGATGCCGCCGTTCCACAGCAGGTCCACCGGGGCCTTGAGGATCGACTTCATCAGCTCGGCCGGAGTCAGCTTGGTGACGCCGGGCTCGATGCCGAGGACCTGGCGGACGTGCGCGTTGACCGGGATCGACTTGGCCGTACGGGGGTGGATGCCGCCGCCGGGCGACAGCAGCGCCGTGTTGTAGTCCGCCCAGGACGAGCGGGGCAGCTCGAAGAGGCGGCGCCGCTCGGCGTAGGAGACGGCGCTGTCCGGGTCGGGGTCGATGAAGATGTGGCGGTGGTCGAAGGCCGCGACCAGCCGGATGTGCTCGGAGAGCAGCATGCCGTTGCCGAACACGTCACCGGACATGTCGCCGACGCCGACGACCGTGAAGTCCTCGGTCTGGGTGTCGTGGCCGAGCTCGCGGAAGTGCCGCTTGACGGACTCCCAGGCGCCGCGGGCCGTGATGCCCATGCCCTTGTGGTCGTAACCGGCCGAGCCGCCGGAGGCGAAGGCGTCGCCGAGCCAGAAGTTGTACGAGACGGCGACCTCGTTGGCGATGTCGGAGAACGTCGCGGTGCCCTTGTCGGCGGCGACGACGAGGTACGTGTCGTCCTCGTCGTGGCGGACCACGTCCTGGGGCGGCACGACCTCGCCCGCCACCAGGTTGTCGGTGATGTCGAGCAGCGCCGAGATGAAGGTCTTGTAGCAGGCGATGCCCTCGGCGAGCCAGGCGTCACGGTCCACGGACGGGTCCGGGAGCTGCTTGGCGACGAAGCCACCCTTCGCGCCGACCGGCACGATCACGGTGTTCTTCACCATCTGCGCCTTGACCAGGCCGAGGATCTCCGTGCGGAAGTCCTCACGCCGGTCGGACCAGCGCAGGCCTCCTCGCGCGACCTTGCCGAAGCGCAGGTGCACGCCCTCGACCCGCGGCGAGTACACCCAGATCTCGTAGGCCGGGCGGGGCGCCGGCAGGTCCGGGATGGCCTGCGGGTCGAACTTCATCGACACGTAGCCGTGCCACTCGAAGGCCTGCGCCTCCTGGAAGAAGTTGGTGCGCAGGGTGGCCTTGATGAGGGTGAGGAAGGAGCGGAGGATCCGGTCCTCGTCGAGCGAGGCGACCTGCTCCAGTGCGGCGTCCAGCTCCTCCAGCAGGGCGTCGGTCAGCTCGGTGCCGGCACGCTGGCGGTCCGGCGCCATCCGGGCCTCGAAGAGGTTGATCAGCAGCCGGGTGGTGTGGACGTTGTTGAGGAGCGTGTCCTCCATGTAGTCCTGGCTGAAGGTCGAACCGGCCTGGCGCAGGTACTTGGCGTACGCGCGCAGCACCATGGCCTCGCGCCAGGTGAGACCGGCGCGCAGCACGAGCGAGTTGAACGTGTCGTTCTCCGCGGCACCCGTCCACACGGCGGAGAAGGCTTCCTGGAAGCGCTCGCGCGCATCGTCGGCGAGGTAGTCGCCGTTGCCGCTCGGGACGGGCATGCGCAGACCGAAGTCGTAGATCCACGCGTGCGTACGGTCCGCGCAGCGCAGCTCGTACGGCCGCTCGTCGATGACCTCGACGCCGAGGCGGTTGAGGACGGGGAGCACGGCGGAGAGGGAGACCTGCTCGCCCGACCGGTAGATCTTGAAGCGGCGCTCGCCGGGGGCGGCGCCGACCGGCTCGTAGAGGGAGAGCGAGAAGTCCTTGTCGGAGCGGGCCAGCTGCTCCAGGTGGACCAGGTCGGCGACGGCGGCGCGCGGCGAGTGGTCGGCCTTGTAGCCCTCGGGGACGGCGTTGGCGTACTTGTGCAGCACCTCGGCGGCGCGCTCCTCGCCGAGCTCGGCATTGAGCGCCTCGGCGAAGCCGTCGGCCCAGGAGCGGGCGGCCTCGGCGAGCCGGGCCTCGATGCGCTCCTTGTCGACGTCGGTGAGGTGGGCCAGCTCGGTGCCGGACGCGACGCGCACGACGAAGTGCAGCCGGGTGAGCACCGACTCGGTGCTCATGAGGGTGAAGTCGACGCCGCTGCCGTTGAGCTCTTCCTTGAGGATGCCGGTCAGGCGCTCGCGGACGGTGGTGTTGAAGCGGTCGCGCGGCAGGTAGACGAGGGCCGAGTAGTAGCGCCCGTACTCCTCCTGGCGCAGGTACAGCCGCAGCCGGCGGCGCTCCTGCAGGTACAGGACGCTCGTCACGATCGACTGGAGCTCGTCGGCGGGCGTCTGGAACAGCTCGTCGCGCGGGTACGTCTCCAGGATCTGCAGCAGGTCGCGGCCGTCGTGGCTGTGCGGCGAGAAGCCGGCGCTGTCGAGGACCTCGGTGACCTTGCGGCGGATGACCGGGACCCGGCGCACGGACTCGGTGTACGCGGCCGAGGAGAAGAGACCGAGGAAACGGCGCTCGCCGATGACGTTCCCGTCGGCGTCGAACTTCTTCACGCCGACGTAGTCGAGGTAGCTGGGCCGGTGGACGGTGGAGCGGCTGTTGGCCTTGGTCAGGATCAGCAGCTTGTGCTCGCGGGCCTTGGCGCGGGCGTCGGCGGGCAGCCGGTTGAAGGAGGGGCTCACCGGGTGGCCGTGTGCGTCGTCGCCGCTGTGGTGCGGGTCGGAGCGGAGGATGCCGAGGCCGGTGCCGGGAACGGCCGCGAGCGCGTCACCGTCGACGAGGTTGTACTCGCGGTAGCCGAGGAAGGTGAAGTGGTCGTCGGCGAGCCAGCGCAGCAGCTCGCGGGCCTCGGCGACCTCCTCCTCACGGAGGTCGTCGGCGATGGGCTCGCCCGGCAGCTCGTCGGCGATGCGCAGCGCGGCGTCGCGCATCTTCTCCCAGTCCTCGACGGCCTCGCGGACGTCGGACAGGACGCGGAGCAGGTCGGTGGTGATCTGCTTCAGATCGGCGCGGTCGGTCTCGCGGTCGATCTCGACATGGATCCAGGACTCGACGAGGGCGTCGTGGGGGCGCTTGCCGCCGTTGGGCTCGCCCGGCAGCACCTCGATGAGCCTGCCGGTGACATCGCGGCGGACGACGACCTGGGGGTGGATCACGACATGGATGCCGCGGCCCTGACGGGAGAGCTCATTGGTGACCGAGTCGACCAGGAACGGCATGTCGTCGGTGACGACCTCGACCACGGAGTGGCTGGACGTCCAGCCGTTCTCCTCGACGGTCGGGGTGTGCACCCGGACGTTGGCCGTGCCCTGCGGGCGGTTCTCCGCCAGGCGGTAGTGCGAGACAGCAGCGCCGAAGATGTCGACGGGGTCGCGATCGGTGAGGTCCTCGGGGGCGGTGTGCAGGTAGTAGCGCTGGAGGTACGCGAGGACGGTGTCCTTGTCCGGACGCTCCCCGCTGTCGGACCCAGTCGGAAGTTGCCCCCCGCTTGGGCTGTGCTCAGCTACCCGGGCAGCCCTCTCGAGCAGCTCGGCCTTGGCTTCGTCCAGCTTGGTCTGCATGTCCTCTGGCTCCTGTCGCGCGCCGTTGCGTGACGTCGGTGGAAAAAATGGCACAACGCCACGACGCGGGGTGTCCGGTCGGGATCGACGCTATGCCGTGGTGAGGGATGTCCGGGCCGTTCTCGGCCATTTCCGGCAGCGGGCCCGGGCGGCGACCGCGACTGCGGCCGCGGAGAGGATCAGCTCGCACCCGGTCGCTGTGGCGTACCGGGCGCGGGCCGGGGGCTTCGCTGCCCCCACGGCATATCGCGCTGATCACGGGTCAAGGCTATCGCTCCGCACCCCTGCCCCGTCATGAGCCGTATGTGTACAAAAGCGGGGCCGGAAGTTTGACACTCTGGACAGCGACACGCATGGACTCTTGGCAAATGCCCCCCGGCGAGGCAGGTTGGCACCGTGACCTGAAGCCCAACAAATCGAGAACAAGCGGCGACAAGACGACAAATTGATACCGGGGAGCAGTAGCCATGACCGTGCAGATTCTGATCGTCACCGGCGACGCGGCCGAGTCCCTCGAGGTCCTCTACCCGTACCAGCGGCTCCGCGAGGAGGGATACGAGGTCCACATCGCCGCCCCCGCGCGCAAGAAGCTCCAGTTCGTCGTCCATGACTTCGAGCCGGGCTTCGACACGTACACGGAGAAGCCGGGCTACACCTGGCCCGCCGACCTGGCGTTCTCCGAGGTCGACCCCGGCGAGTACGCCGCGATCGTCATCCCGGGCGGCCGGGCGCCGGAGTACCTCCGGAACGATCCCGAGCTCCGCAAGATCCTGAAATCCTTCTTCGACGCGGACAAGCCCGTGGCACAGATCTGCCACGGCCCCCTGCTGACGGCCGCCATCGGCAGCCTCACGGGCCGCAGGGTCACGGCCTACCCCGCCCTCGAACTCGACATGCAGGCCGCCGGCGCCTCCTTCCGCGACACCGAGGCCGTGGTCGACGGCACCCTGGTCTCCTCCCGCGCCTGGCCGGACCACCCGGCCTGGATGCGCGAATTCCTCACGGTCCTGCGGGCCAAGGCCCCTCTGAGCTGACGCGCCCGGGCCTGCGCCCCCCGGTGGCCCGTGCCGGGGGCGCGCCGGCGCCCGCACCGCCGCCCACGGGGACGCAGCGGCCGACGGCATCGGCCGCAGGCCGGGCGCATCGCCCCGCGCGCCGCGTCCCGCAAGCGCGTCGCCCGCCGCGCGGACAGCGCGTACTACGCCACCAGCTCCTCCGCGACCGTCACGGCCTCCTGGAGGCTGTCCACCACCGGAACGCCCGCGGCCGCCAGGCTGGTCCTGCTGTGCGACCCGCCGGTGTAGAGCACCGCCCTCGCCCCCACGTGCGCCGCCGCCACCGCGTCGTCCACCGCATCCCCGATCACGACGACCCGCTCCGCCTCGACGGCCTCCAGCGCGGACAGATGGCGCACCATGTGCTCGGTCTTGCCCGCGTGCGACCCTCCGATCCGCCCGTCCACCCGCATGAAGCGCGCCTCGATGCCGTGCCGCCGCACGATCGGGATCAACTGCTCGTGCGGGGCCAGCGACAGCAGCGACTGCGTGCGCCCCGAGGACTGCCGTTCCGCGAGAAGCTCCGCCGCCCCCATGGTGAGCCCGCACGCGTCGGCCCGTACCCAGTAGTGCTTGTGGAACACCGCGTCCATGACCGCCCACTCGTCGTCCGTGGGCAGCCGGCCCATGAGTCGCTCGTAGAAGCGCGGCACGGGCACGCAGTACAGATCCCGGTACCGCTCGAGCGTGATCGGCTCCAGCCCTATCTCCGCGAAGGACGCGTTCGTCGCGTCGATGACCGCGTGGATGTCGTCGAGCAGTGTGCCGTTCCAGTCCCAGACCAGATGCGCGCTGTGCTTCCCCATGCCAAGAAACGGTACCGCCCGGGTGTGACAGCGAGGGACCGGCCGGAAACGGACGGTCGGCGCGGGCCCGGCGGGAGGTCAGCCGATCAGCCCGGGGATCTCCTGCACCCCGTACCAAAGCAGTTCATGGTCCTCCGCGCCGTCCACGACGAACTGCGCGTCGTCGTCCCCGTGATCCGCCGCCCCCAGCGCAGCCGCCGCGGCGGACACGTCGGCCTCCGCCTCGTCGGAGTCCACGTGCACCGACGCCGCCTTGGCCAGCGGCACCGCCGAGGCGATCCGTACCTCGCCGAGCGACGCGGATCCGAGCGCCTGCCCCGGGTCCGCGACCGCGGCCCCGTCCGGTACGTCGACAGCGACCACGACCCGGCGCCGCGAGGCGCCCGAGTTCCCGGCGAGCAGCCGGAGCGACGCCGCCGCGGCCCTGCTCAGCGCGGCGTACTCGAGCTCCTCGATGTCGTCGGAGACGTACCACTCGCGCAGCGCGGGAGTCACGGCGTACGCGGTCAGCGGGCCGGGGCCCAGCTCACCCGCCTTGTACGCCTCTGCGAGACCGGGGAGGGTCAGGGGTACGTAGACGCGCATGGCAGGCCGCTTTCGTCGTCGGGTGAGCACTTAAGGATACGTGCGGAGTACCCCATCGGGCTGCTTCCGGCCGCCCTTTCAGGCGTCGCCCCGGCGCGCCTCCGACTCGCCTCCGGCCCTCCTCCGACCCGCTTCCCGCAGGGCCCCGGACACCCGCCGGTCACCCGGATAGGTGATCTTCGGCGCACGCTCCCGCACGGCCCGACGGCGCTTGCGACGGCACCCGTCGCGCCCGTACAAGATCCCCACCGAAAGTTACCTGTGGGTATCGAAGGGGGCGTCAAGCCATGGACCACACCTCGGCCAGGACACGTACGAGGCCCGCCGGCCGCCACGACAGCCGCGGCCCGGGGCGCGCACCACACCGCAGCGCGCCGCCCACAGGCGGCAGGTCCCGCCTCCCCCGCTACTGGTTCGCCGAACGGCTGCTCTCGGTCCTCAGCGGCACCCGTCCGGTCCACTGGATGCTCGGCCACACCATCGGGGACGCGTACGAGCACCTCATCCGCCTCGCCCCGGGCGCCCCACTGGCGACGAACGGCCTGCGGCCGGTCGTCCGCCACTGCGACGAGTACGTCCCCCGCCCCGGCGTGATCGAGGCCTTCGCCCGCATCGGCGCAGGCGACCGCATCCGCGCCATGGCCTTCCGCCTCGAACAGGGCCCCGACCTCCGCTGGCGCTGCGCCGCAGTGGAACTGGGCGGCGAACGCCTCACCGTCGGCTCGTGACCACCTTCAGCCGCCGGCTGCCCTCAGGTGCGGCGCCCCCGGCCCATGAGGAGCCCCTCGGCGCCCCGGACGCGGCCCCGCGACGAGACCGCGCCCCCGAGCACCCACCGAGCACCCACCGAGCCCCGCAGACGGCCGTACAAGCGCAAACGAAACGGCCGTGGGGCCGGGACACCGTTACCGGTGTCCGGCCCCACGGCCGTCTGCGCCGCTCGCCACGAGGCGAAGGCGGCTCACTTCTTGCGGCGTCGCCCGCCGCTGCTCTTCTGCGCCTTGCGGCGCTCCGCGCGCGTCATCCCGTCCGATTCGGACCGCGCCGGCCCGTCACCGTTCGTGAAGTCTCCTTCCACGACGCCGCCCTCACCGTCGACGGTCGGGGCCGAGAAGTGCAGCCGGTCCGGCCGCTGCGGCGCGTCGAGGCCCTTGGCGCGGATCTCCGGACGGCCCGCACCCGCAGGCACCGCGTCCTCCTTCGCCAGCGAGGTCTTCTCGGCCGCGTCCTGCACCGGGATCTCCTCGACCTGCTGCTCGACCTGGACCTCCAGGTTGAACAGGTAGCCGACGGACTCCTCCTTGATGCCCTCCATCATCGCGGTGAACATGTCGAAGCCCTCGCGCTGGTACTCGACCAGCGGGTCCTTCTGGGCCATCGCACGCAGGCCGATGCCCTCCTGGAGGTAGTCCATCTCGTAGAGGTGCTCGCGCCACTTGCGGTCCAGGACGGACAGCACCACGCGCCGCTCCAGCTCACGCATGATGTCCGAGCCGAGCTGCTTCTCGCGCTCGTCGTACTGCTCGTGGATGTCGTCCTTGACGGTCTCGGCGATGAACTCGGCGGTGATCCCGGCCCGGTCGCCCGCCGCCTCCTCCAGCTCGTCGACGGTCACCTTGATCGGGTAGAGCTGCTTGAAGGCGCCCCACAGCCGGTCCAGGTCCCACTCCTCGGCGAAGCCCTCGACGGTCTCCGCCTGGATGTACGCGTCGATCGTGTCGTCCATGAAGTGGCGGATCTGCTCATGGAGGTCCTCGCCCTCCAGCACGCGGCGGCGCTCGGCGTAGATGACCTTGCGCTGCCGGTTCAGCACGTCGTCGTACTTCAGGACGTTCTTGCGCGTCTCGAAGTTCTGCTGCTCGACCTGGGACTGCGCCGACGCGATCGCCCGCGTCACCATCTTGTTCTCGATCGGGACATCGTCCGGAACGTTGGCCATGGCCATGACGCGCTCGACCATCTGGGCCTTGAACAGGCGCATCAGGTCGTCGCCGAGCGAGAGGTAGAAGCGGGACTCGCCCGGGTCGCCCTGACGGCCGGAACGACCGCGCAGCTGGTTGTCGATACGGCGCGACTCGTGCCGCTCGGTGCCCAGGACGTAGAGCCCGCCGAGGTCCTTGACCTCCTCGAACTCCGTCTTCACGGCCGCCTCGGCGCGCTTCAGCGCGGCGGGGAGGGCCGCGGCCCACTCCTCGACGTGCTCGACGGGGTCCAGGCCGCGCTGGCGCAGCTCCGCCTCCGCCAGGTCGTCGGGGTTGCCGCCGAGCTTGATGTCCGTACCACGGCCGGCCATGTTCGTGGCGACCGTGACCGCGCCCTTGCGGCCGGCCTGGGCGACGATGATCGCCTCACGGTCGTGCTGCTTGGCGTTGAGCACCTCGTGCTGGATGCCCCGCTTGTTGAGCTGCTGCGAGAGGTACTCGGACTTCTCGACCGACGTCGTACCGACGAGGATCGGCTGGCCCTGCTCGTGCTTCTCCGCGATGTCGTCCACGACGGCCGCGAACTTGGCGACCTCGGTCCGGTAGATCAGGTCCGACTGGTCCTTGCGGACCATCGGCCGGTTCGTCGGGATCGGGACGACGCCCAGCTTGTAGATCTGGTGGAACTCGGCGGCCTCGGTCATCGCCGTACCGGTCATGCCGGACAGCTTGTTGTAGAGGAGGAAGAAGTTCTGCAGGGTGATCGTGGCAAGGGTCTGGTTCTCGTCCTTGATGTCCACCCCTTCCTTCGCCTCGATCGCCTGGTGCATGCCCTCGTTGTAGCGGCGGCCGGCGAGAATACGGCCGGTGTGCTCGTCGACGATCATGACTTCGCCGTCGATGACGACGTAGTCCTTGTCGTTCTTGAAGAGCTCCTTGGCCTTGATGGCGTTGTTCAGGTAACCCACGAGCGGCGTGTTCACCGACTCGTAGAGGTTGTCGATGCCCAGCCAGTCCTCGACCTTGGAAACGCCGGACTCGTGGATGGCGACGGTCCGCTTCTTCTCGTCGACCTCGTAGTCGCCGGTCTCCTCGATGCCCTTCAGCGGGTTGCCCGGCTCGCCCCTGGTGAGGCGCGTCACCAGCTTGGCGAAGTCGCCGTACCACTTGGTGGCCTGGTCGGCGGGGCCGGAGATGATCAGCGGCGTACGGGCCTCGTCGACCAGGATCGAGTCGACCTCGTCGACGATCGCGAAGTTGTGGCCGCGCTGGACGAGCTCCTCCTTGGACCACGCCATGTTGTCGCGCAGATAGTCGAAGCCGAACTCGTTGTTCGTGCCGTACGTGATGTCGCACGCGTACTGCTCACGGCGCTGCGCGGGCGTCATGTTGGCCAGAATGCAGCCGACACTCAGGCCGAGGAACTTGTGCACCCGGCCCATCATCTCGGAGTCGCGCTCGGCCAGGTAGTCGTTGACCGTGATCAGGTGGACACCCTTGTCCGAGAGCGCGTTGAGGTACGCCGGGAGCGTGCCGACGAGGGTCTTGCCCTCACCGGTCTTCATTTCGGCGACATAGCCGAGGTGCAGCGCGGCGCCACCCATGAGCTGGACGTCGTAGTGACGCTGGCCGAGAACGCGCTTGGCGGCCTCGCGGACGGTCGCGAAGGCCTCGGGCAGCAGGTCGTCGAGGCTCTCACCGTCGGCGTAGCGCTCCTTGTACTCATCGGTGAGCGCGCGCAACTCGGCGTCGGAGAGGGTGACGAAGTCCTCCTCGATGGAGTTGACCTGGTCCGCGATGCGGTGCAGTTTGCGCAGGATCTTGCCTTCGCCTGCACGCATGAGCTTGTTGAAGACGGACACTGAGGTTGGTCTCCTTGCCGGTCGGGCCTGGCACTGGGTCGTGTGATGGACACTGGCGCGGGCACGGCAGGTGGGCCCCACCGCAACGGCCATGGTAAGCGAGGACCCCGCCAAGCCGGGAGGTCCTCCCCCACGGGGCTTCGCCCATGTGCGCCCCGGGCAAAGACCGACTGCCGCGCATCAGGACAACGTACGGAAAGCGCGGAAGGTGCCGCCGACCCCGAAAAGTGTTCGCACGCCGGACGGAGAGTCACCAGAATCCCTTTATGGAGCCCATCACTCTCACCACCGGGCGGCTCGCGCTGCGCACCTTCACGCCGGACGACGCGGAAGAGGTCCGTGCGGCTTGTCAGGATCCCGACATCCAGCGCTGGATCCCGGCGATTCCCGTGCCGTACGAGCGTCAGCACGCGGAGGAGTTCGTCGGCCTGATCGTTCCGGACGGCTGGCGCAACGACTCGGCGTACACCTTCTGCGTACGTCCCCGGGGAGGCGGTCCGCTCCTCGCCTCGACCAGCCTGCACCACCCGCGCGCGGGTGCGTGGGAGATCGGCTTCTGGACGGCCAAGGAGCACCGGGGCCACGGCTACGCGACGGAGACGGCGCTGGCGCTGGCCCGCTGGGCCTTCACCGAGCTGGGGTGCATCCGCCTGGAATGGCGTGCCGAGGTCGGCAACGTGGGGTCGCGTGCCGTCGCCGAGAAGGCCGGCTTCACGGTCGAGGGCATCCAGCGCGCGGGCCTGCAGAACCGGGAGACGCTCCGGGACAGCTGGGTCGCGTCGCTGCTGCCCTCGGACCTGGGGCTGGTGTCGGCGGTCCCGTATCTGCCCGCGAAGTCGTGACACAGGCAGCGCGGCGGCGCGTCGGCGCGGCGGCGGGTCGGCAACGGCGCGGGATGCCGGGCACCTGGCCATCGGGCGGCGGGCACCGGGCGCCGAGGGCCGAGGGCGGGTCCCGTCCTGATTTCGCTGGTCAGAGCACGCCTGTCAGTGCCGGCCTCTAAGGTGCGGGACATGACGACCGAGCCGCCCGCCGTTGCCGAACTGTCCGCCGACGACGCCCGCCGCATAGCGCTGCGCGCCCAGGGGTTCCTCGGTGCCCCCGACCGGCGGGGCGGCGTGCGCGGCGTGCTGCGCCACCTCGGTGCCGTTCAGCTGGACACGATCTCGGTGCTGGCCCGCTCGCACGAGCTGATCCCGTACGCGCGCCTGGGCGCGGTCGGCCGCAAAACGGTCGAAGACGCGTACTGGACGGAGACGCACGCCTTCGAGTACTGGTCGCACGCGGCCTGCATCCTCCCCGTCGAGGAGTGGCCGCACTTCGCCTTCCGCCGCCGCGCCTACCGCTCCCGTCCGCACTGGTACCACGACCTGCCTGACGGTGCCTACGACGCGGTGATCAAGCAGCTGCGTGCCGAAGGGCCGCTCACCGCCACCGAACTGGGCGGTGCGAAGAACGGTGGGGAGTGGTGGGACTGGTCCGAGTCTAAGGTCGCCGTCGAGCGGGCCCTGATGCACGGCGAGGTGGTGTGCACCGAGCGGCGCGGCTGGAAGCGGGTGTACGACCTCGCCGAGCGCGCGATCCCGGACGGGTTCCTCCACGACGAGCTGGACGACCGCGAGTGCATGCGGCGCCTGGTGCGGCTGGCCGGGCAGGCCCTCGGGGTGGGCACCCGCGCGGACATCGCCGACTACCACCGGCTCAAGGGCGAGCAGTTCGACGCGGTGATCGCCGACTCGGGGCTCGTGCCCGTCCGGGTCGAGGGCTGGGACAAGGCAGCCTGGGCCGACCCTGAGGCCCTGGCGAGCGAGCCGCGCGGACGTCACCGTACGACGCTGCTGTCGCCGTTCGACTCGCTGATCTGGGAGCGCGCACGCACCGAGCGGATCTTCGGCTTCACCCACCGCCTGGAGGCGTACGTCCCCAAGGCCAAGCGGGTGTACGGCTACTTCGCGATGCCGTTGCTCTCGGGCGGCAAGCTGCTGGGCCGCGTCGACCCGGCTCGCGAGGGCACGACCCTGGTCGCGCGGCAGGTCTCCCTGGACACCCCGAAGGCGGTCCGCCCCATGGCCCAGGCCTTGCTGGAAGCGGCGGAGTGGGTGGGCTGCGACTCGGTCCGGGTCGAACGAGTCGACCGCCCCGAGCTGACGGCCCCCCTGGTGGCGGCCCTCACCTGAGAAGGTTCGAGGATCTTCCCCCGCATCGCGCAGTGCTCTCCCCGGGGACGACCCCCGAACCCCCAGCCGGAGCCACGATCTCGCCGCCTACCGCCTACGGCTTACCGCTTACCGCTTACCGCTTACCGCTTACCGGCTGCCGACTACCGGATCTCGAGGATCTTCCCCCGCATCGCGCAGTGCTCTCCCGGGGGGACGCCCCCGAACCTCCAGCCGGAGCCACGATCTCGCCGCCGAGCGCCCACCGCCTACGGCTTGCCGCTTACCGGCTACCGGATCTCGAGGATCTTCTCCCGCATCGCATACACCACCGCCTCCATCCTGGAGTGCAACTGGAGCTTCTCCAGGATGTTGCGCACGTGGTTCTTCACCGTGTTCTCGGAGATGAACAGCTCCTTGGCGATGTCCCGGTTGTTCATCCCCGTGGCCACCAGCTTCAGGACCTCCAGCTCCCGGTCGGTCAACCGGGGCGCCGGCACCAGCCGGCGCTCGTCGGTGCGCTGGATCATCGACTTGAACTCGGTGAGCAGCTTCGACGCCATGGAGGGGCTGATCTGCGACTGACCGTCGGCCACGGCGCGGATCGCCGTGGCCACCTCGTCCGTGGAAATCTCCTTGAGGAGGTATCCCGTCGCCCCGGCCTTGATCGCGTCGTAGAGATCGGCCTCCTCGTCGCTGATCGTCAGCATGATGATCTTCGCGCTGGGGGCCACCTCCTTGATCGAGGTGCAGGCTTCGATCCCACCGCGCTTCGGCATCCGTACGTCCATCAGCACGATGTCCGGCAACAGATCGGCGGCCTTGTCGACGGCCTCCGCGCCGTCACCGGCCTCGCCGACCACCTGGATGTCCTCCTCCTGGGCAAGGACGATCTCCAGCCCGCGGCGGAAGAGCGCGTGGTCGTCCACCACGAGAACCCGGATCGGCTCCTTCCGGGAGACACTCGTCTCCGCACCGTCCGAGCTCCCTGCGTCGTCCGCGCCCTGCACCGGCCCGAAGCTGTCCGCCATCGTTCCTCCCCCTGAGGCCATGGCCCTCGTTGGTCTGCGGTCTGCCAACCGCAGTCCACGGCGCACCGGTTGGCTCGGGTCGCCATGATTCCATGCCTGCACGACAGCGCGGTGTTCCCGTGGCGGCACGGTGGTGCCCCTGGGGCGCAGAGGGCGCACCAGGGGCACCACGGAAAGGCGGGATCAGCCGCCGAGCGCCCCACCGGCGCCGCCCGACTCGTTCCCGGCGAGCGGGTCGGTCTGCAGGTGAATGACGCCGTAGTCATAGGCGTGTCGCCGGTAGACGACACTGGGCTCCTTGGTTTCGGAGTCGACGAACAGATAGAAGTCGTGCCCGACCAACTCCATCTCGTAGAGAGCCTGGTCGAGCGTCATCGGGGCGGCCACATGATGCTTCTCGCGGACCACGAGCGGTCCTTCGCCCTGCACTTCGAGCGAGCCCATCCTGGTGGTGGGAATGGCGTCGGATGCTTCCTCGGAGACGGGCTCACCGCTTCCGTTCAACTGGGCCACGCCAGGAACGACGTCCGCGACCTCCGCTGCCGACAGCCTGCCGTTGCCTCGGCGCGTGTGGCGCTTGTCGTGCTGCTTGCGCAGCCGAGCCTCCAGCTTGGCCGTGGCCAGGTCGAGCGCTGCGTACGGGTCGCCTGCCGCTGCTTCGGCCCGGATAACCGGGCCGCGTGAAAGAAGTGTGATCTCCACGCGGTCGGAACGGTCGGCCTGCCGCGGGTTGTGCTCCTTGGACACCTCGACGTCCAGGCTGATCACCTTGCCGTCGAGCTTCTGGATCTTGTCCAGCTTCAGCTTCTCGGCCACGTGCTTGCGGAACCGCTCGGGCACCTCGGTCTTGCGGCCCTTGACGACGATGTCCACGCAGAACTCCGTTCCCGGATTGCTCCGCACTCGTCGCGGAGCGTCTCCCTTTTGCACCAGGCCCCGGTGAGCACCGGAGCCTCGGACTTGGTGACTTTCACCTCCTCCTCCCCCATCGGCAAGATCCCCACCCCACCAATTTCGAGGTTCTGGGGTTCCTTCATGAACACCTGGCCTTAATCCGACCGTGCATTCGATGAGGGACAGAGTTCACCATTCCTCACAACCGAACATAGCTCGCCAGGACCGTTGTCGGCACCCGCTACCAGCGCGTACGTCCATTCAGGCGATTTCCCGCGCTCACTACCTGCAACGTTGCAAACTTCCCTGTCAGTTCCGGCTCACCCCGAAGGACAGAGGTGGTGCGGCGACCACGGCCGCACTCATCCCGGCGCATCCGGCGGTGGCGACACGCAGTGCCCGCGCCGCCTCCACCAGCGAGGCTCCGGTCGTCATCAGATCGTCCACCAGAACCGCTCTGCGGCCCTCCAGCAGCCGCTCGGCACCGGGCGCCACCTCCAGGGCCCCCGCCATGTTCGCCAGCCTCCGGCGGGCCGAGAGACCCGACTGGTCCGCCACCTCACGGCACTGCCGCAGTACCGGGAGCGCGCAGGCATGCGTCCCCGAGCGCCGGAGCACCCCGGCCGCGGCGCCCGCGACACGGCGTGCCGCGTCATGACCCCGTGCCCGCACCGCGCGCCGCGCCGACGGCATGGGCACGAGCACCAGCGGCTCCGGGCCGCCGAGCGCCTCCGGCACCGCCTCCCGTACGGCTCCCGCCAGCGCGGCGCCGAGCGGCCCTGCGAGCCCCAGCGCACCCCGCTCCTTGTGCGCCAGCAGCACGGCCCGTACGGCGTGCTCGTAGCGAGCGGCAGCGAAGACCACGGGCAGCCCCGCCGGCTCCGGACACGGCCGCACCCTCCGCGGCCCCCTGCCGGCCACCTGCCACGCGCACTCCTCGCACAAGGGCGTACGAGGACGGCCGCAGCCACTGCAGGCGACCGGCAGCACCAGCCCGGAGATCTCCCGCCACCAACCCCGCATGACGACCACTGTGCGGCGCGGGGGAACTCCCTGCCACCCCCTGTGGAAAACTCCCCCCGGCGATCCCCCGCGACTGTCGCCACGGCCGTCCACGGGCTGTGGAGAGCCGGCTCCTGAAGGCTCGCGCTACCCCGGGTAGACCGGGGACGAGCCCTTGTCGATCATCGTCTGCCAGTTCGTGGAAGGCGCGAGCCGCACCAGTCCGTCGTCGGAGACGGCCACCAGCGGCTGTTCCTCGTTCTCGGTGGCGGCGACCGCGGACACCTTGTTCAGGCCCGGCAGGCCACCTGCGGGTGACAGGGAGCCGTCGGTCTGGATGTAGCGCACCTGCTGCACGCCCCCGGCCTCCTTGCCGACCACGACGAGTCGGCTCGGACCGGCCCAGGAAACGGCCGTCACCGACTCCAGCCGGGGCGCCGCGGACTGCAGCTCCACCACGGAGGCGGTGCCCGCTCCCTCGGCGCCCACGTGCCGCTCGATCCGGCCGATCTTCAGGGTGCGCTTGCCGTCCTTGGAAAGCAGCAGCGCTATCCGTACGCCGTCTGCGGCCACCCGCAGCGACTCGATCCGGGCGCCGTCGAGCCCGTCGACCTTGACCTCCTGGGGCTCACCCTCACCGTCCTCGAGGCGCAGCAGCCTCGGGCGTGCCGGGTCGCGGTCGGCCACCCACAGATCGTTCCGGTCCCAGCTCGGCGTCGACAGCCGGTCCTGGGGCTTGCCGGCGCGGCTCTCCACCAGGGGGTCGGTGAGGCCCTCGTCGGACATGATCGAAGCCGTGTACAGGCGCAGCCCGTCGTGCGAGACGCCGGCCGCGCGCTGACCGTTGCGCGTCACGGCCACGGTGCTCAGTTGCAGCTCTCCGCTCCCGAACGGCCCGCGCACCGTGGTTTTGTCGACGGTCTTGGCCCCCGCCCCCACGACGGCCATCCGCCGGTTGTCGTCGACGAAGTACACGTTGTCCGGGCTCGGGCTCGCCGACGCCTGCTCCGGGGCCGACGCCTCCGCCTGGTCGGCGCTGAGCACGCACAGGGAGGAGCCGTCCGCACGCTGCAGCTCGACCTGCTCGACGCGGGGCGACGTCAGGTCACGCAGGGTGAGCAGCAGCTGGGTCGCCATCCGCTGGCACACCGTCCGCCCGATGTCGGACGCCTTGTCGTTGAGCGGCACCTTCAGCAGATTCTGGTCGTCGGGCGTCAGGGACGTGACGCCCTTCCTCAGTGCCGTGCCCGTGGGGAACGACGAGCCCACGACCGGCTTCAGCCAGTTCGTCGGGCCTTCGAACAGCGCCGACACCGTCTGCGCGACCGGGTCCATCCGCGTCACGGGATCCTGCCGCTGCCGGATGTACACCGGGTCCGCGACCACCGACTGCTGCCCGGACGCGAAGTAGTACTTGTTGACCGAACGGTAGTTGCGCTGGAAGTCGCTCTCCCCCAGCACAAGGCCCTGCGGGGCGGAATCGATCCGCCATTCCTTGCTCTTGCCGTCAGCCCCGTTCTGCTGCACCAGGCGCAGCGTCCCGCTGTACTGGGTGGGCGCCGCCGCCTGATACGCGTGCCGGTCCACCGTCGCGATCAGCTCACCGGACAGCGAGTAGCCGAGAGTGTCGTCCCCCGCCCCGGTTTCCGCATTCCCGGGGTCGGGCGCCTCGGTCAGCACCGTCGTCAGTTGCTCGGGCTTCCACTCCTTGGCGGCGCGCTTCGTCAGATACTTGCGTGCCGTCGCGAAGCTCGGATCGTCACTGGTCATGGCCTCCAGGAAGCCGACGACGATCTCATCGGGCACCGCACCCTCGCGGGGCGGTACGGCCAGGACGCGCACCTGCGAGTCCGCGCCCTTGGTGGCCTTCACCTGCTCCACGTCCCCGCTGTCGGGCATCGACGCACACCCTGCCAGCAGTACGGCGGCACAGGTGGGCAGCACGAGTGTCCGCGCCGCGCGCCCACCGCCGTAACCACGACGCTCAGCGCCCACGTGTCGTGTCCTCCCGCTCCGAGTTCCGTCCGGCCGTCTCGCCCTCACCCAGCCGCTCCCCGGCCTGACGTGCCACGACACGGGCCCCGCTGCCCGGCAGGGCCGTCGGGTCCACCCCCGCGGCGTGCGGGGGCACCGTTGCCCGGGCGGGCACCGGCATCGGCATCGGCATCGGCAGGCGATCGGCGCCTGGCTGCACCGGAACGGTCGTCAGCCGCTGCGCACCACTGTTCGCACCGCCGTTCGCCTCGTCGGCCGCAGCGCGCTCACGGGCGCTCCGGGAGTCCTCGGGCTCCAGCGGTATCGGCGACCCGCGCAGCGGTTCGTCCGCGGTGCGCGGCAGGGTCAGGCGGAACTGCGAGCCACCGCCCGGTTCGCCCCACGCCTGCAGCCAGCCGCCGTGCAGCCGTGCGTCCTCGACGGCGATGGACAGGCCGAGGCCCGTACCGCCCGTGGTGCGCGCCCGCGCCGGGTCGGCCCGCCAGAAGCGGTTGAACACGCGTGTCGCCTCCCCGGGCTTCAGTCCCACGCCGTAGTCACGCACGGCCACCGCGACCGCCCCGCCGGCCGAAGCCATGCGTACGACCACATCGCGTCCCTCGCCGTGCTCGACGGCGTTGACGACGAGGTTGCGCAGGACCCGCTCGATACGCCGCGCGTCGGCCTCGGCAACCACGGGCTGCTCGTCGCCGACCACGCGGATCCGGCTGCCCTTGCGCTCGGCCAGCGGCTCGGCCCCGCCGATCACCCGGCGCACGACCTCGCGGAGATCTATCGGCTCGGCCTCCAGCGCGGCCGCGCCCGCGTCGAAGCGGCTGATCTCCAGCAGATCGGACAGCAGCGACTCGAACCGGTCGAGCTGGTCCCCGAGCAGCTCCGCGGAGCGCGCCGTCACCGGGTCGAAGTCGCTCCGTGCCTCATGGATGACGTCGGCCGCCATCCGTACGGTCGTCAGCGGGGTGCGCAGCTCGTGCGACACGTCCGAGACGAAGCGCCGCTGCATCCTGGACAGGTCCTCGAGTTGCTGGATCTTGTGCTGGAGGTTCTGCGCCATCTTGTTGAAGGCCTCGCCCAACCTGGCGATGTCGTCCTCGCCGGTGACCTTCATGCGCTCCTGGAGCCGCCCGGCGGAAAGCCGCTCGGCGATCCCGGCGGCCATCCGAACGGGTGTGACGACCTGCCGCACGACCAGCCACGCGATCGCCCCGAGCAGCACGACCACGAACAGTCCGGCCGTCGCCAGCGTCCCCTTGACCAGGCTGAGCGACTCCTCCTCCTGCGTCAGCGGGAAGAGGTAGTACAGCTCGTACGCGTTGCCCGCGACGTCGTTGAGACGCTTGCCGACGACCAGCCCGGCCTCGGGCTCCTTCGGAACCGAGTACTTGATCTTGACGTACGTCTGGAACGTGCCCGTCCCCTGCGCGACCGAGCTGCGCAGGGCCTCGGGAATGCTCGTCACGTCCACGTCGCCGGACGCCCGCGGGCCCCGGCTCGTCCCGGCGTCCTCGGAGTCCGGGCTGAGCGCCACCACGTGGTAGGCGCCCTGGCCGCCACTGGCCAGCTGTTTCACGAGCTCGGACCGCCAGTTGACGGCTCCGCTGCCGGGCCTGCCGTCGGTGGCGTCACCGTCGGGGCCCCCGAGGGCGACCGCCTTGTCCTGCGCCGCCGCGAAACCGCCGGCGGCCTGGCTCAGCGCCGCCTGCTCCTTCGCGTCCAGCAGTCCGTTGCGAACCTGGCCGATGACCACGAGGCCGAGCAGCAGCACCACGCCGAGCGACATCAGCAGCGTGCTCGCGACCACGCGCAGCTGGATGTTCCGCCGCCACAGCCGCACGGCGGGCAGCAGCGGTCGCCGCACCAGGCGCACGGCCATGCGGAGCACCGGCCCACCCGGCGCCCCGTCCTGGAAAACCCGCCCCACACGTGAATGCCCACGCCCGGGCCCGGCAGCCCGCCCCGTACGGACTCCCGGCCCCCCGGGCTTCGGAGCAGTGCTGCCCACGGTCATGTCAGCTCGGTCCGGCCTTGTAACCGACGCCACGGACGGTCACCACGATCTCCGGCCGCTCCGGGTCCTTCTCGACCTTGGAGCGAAGCCGCTGCACATGCACGTTGACCAGCCGGGTGTCGGCGGCATGGCGGTAGCCCCACACCTGCTCGAGCAGCACCTCACGGGTGAACACCTGCCACGGCTTACGGGCCAGCGCGACGAGCAGATCGAACTCGAGCGGGGTCAGCGCGATCGACTGACCGTCCCGCTTCACGGAGTGGCCGGCCACATCGATGACCAGGTCCCCTATCGCGAGCTGCTCGGGAGCAGGCTCCTCCGACCTCCGCAACCTTGCCCGGATGCGGGCCACCAGCTCCTTCGGCTTGAACGGCTTCACGATGTAGTCATCGGCACCGGACTCCAGCCCGACGACCACGTCGACAGTGTCGCTCTTGGCCGTGAGCATGACGATCGGCACACCCGACTCGGCCCTGATGAGCCGGCACACCTCGATGCCGTCCCTACCGGGCAGCATGAGATCCAGCAGCACCAGATCCGGCTTGGCCTCCCGGAAAGCGGCAAGTGCCTTGTCGCCGTCCGCTACGAACGACGGCTCGAACCCTTCACCACGCAGCACAATCCCGAGCATCTCGGCCAGTGCGGTGTCGTCGTCGACGACAAGGACGCGTCCCTTCATAATCGACATCATCCCATTCTCATAACAGTGGCAGGGTCGCTGGTGGGAAAGGTCACTGGCCAGTGACGATAGTCGTACGCGGTCGTCACTGTCTGCCCCCGTCCACCGGCGTTGATGTCAGTAACGGATGTCAGCTCCCTCCCCCTGGTTGGAGGGACGCCATCGTCAGAGCGGCTTGCTACGGCCCGACACTGACCTGAAGGGATCAGAGCGTAGGCCATTGCTCGGCCCTGTGCTGACGCTGGTGGGTGTCCTTGCGGGGGCGCTGTTCGCTCCGCTGGCCACCACGCGGTTCGGCTGACAGACGTCTCGGCGAGAAGCCATCGATCACGCGATCGCGTGTGTGCGCCGAGCGCAACCCAATGGCAGACGCCTGAACTGGAGTACGCCAGCCTGCTTGGGCACCTGAAGAGGGCCCGCCGGCGGACCCTCCATCAGCTGCCGGATGCGTGGGCAAGGTCCGCCTCGGCCCAGACGACCTTGCCGCCCGGTGTCGGGCGGGTGCCCCATCGGCGGGACAGCTGGGAGACCAGGAGGAGGCCGCGGCCGTTCTCGTCGGATGTGCCCGCGTTACGCGGACGCGGGGAGAAGGCGTCGGTATCCGACACTTCGACGGTCAGGACCTGGTGCCGGGTCAGACGCAGATCGATCGGTCCGGTGCCGTGGCGGACGGCGTTGGTGACCAGTTCGCTGACGATCAGCTTCGTGGAGTCCTCAAGGCCTTCCAGTCCCCATTCGGCCAGCTGACCGGCTGCCAGGTTCCGGGCGCGGCGGACAGTGGTGTCGTCACTCGGCAGTGTCCAGGAGGCGACCTGGTTCGGGCTGAGTGTGCGGGTGCGGACCAGGAGCAGGCTGGCGTCGTCGCACGCCTCTTGACCTTGGGCGGGCTGCATCGCGCGGGTGCAGAGGTCTTCCAGAGAGGGATTCGGTTGTGCCAGGGCGGTACCCAGACGGCGCATTCCCTCCTCGATGTCGTCCTCGCGAGTCTCGACCAGACCGTCGGTGTACAGGGCGATAAGACTCCCCTCGGGCAGTTCCAGCTCTACGGCCTCGAAAGGGACCCCCAGCCCGATGCCGAGCGGGGCTCCAGTGGGAAGGTCGGGGAAGGTCACCCGGGCCTGTGGGTCGATGATCGCGGGCGGGAGGTGCCCGGCCGTTGCCATGGTGCACCTCCGGTTGACCGGGTCGTACACGGCATACAGACAGGTGGCGCCCACCACCGTGGCAGCCTGGTCCGGGTCATCGGTGTCCTCTTCCGCCAGTCGCTGGACCGTGTCGTCGAGACGGGCCAGCAGTTCGTCGGGAGGTAGCTCCATGTCCGCGAGCGTGCGGACCGCGGTGCGGAGCCTGCCCATGGCCACGGCGGCGTCGAGGCCGTGCCCGACCACATCGCCGACCACGAGGGCCACCCGGGCACCGGACAGCGGGATCACATCGAACCAGTCGCCCCCGACACCGCGGTCCACATCGGCGGGCAGGTAGCGCGAGACCGCCTCCACCGCCAAGCCTCCCCTGAGATGGTGTGGGAGCAGACTGCGTTGGACCGCGAGGGCCGCGGTGTGCTCGCGCGCGTACTGGCGCGCGTTGTCCAACGACACCGCAGCGCGGCCGACGAGCTCCTCGGCCAGGAGCAGATCGCACTCTTGGAACGGCATCGGGTTCTCGGTGCGGACGAACACCGCCGCGCCCAGTAGCGTGCGCCGGGCGCGGATGGGTACGACCATCGCGGAGTGCATGCCGGTCTCACGGATTTTCTGCGCCCGCACCGGGTCCCGGTCGATCCATGAGCCCGGAGCAGTGTTCAGGACCGGCACTATGTGTGACCTGCCGGCGCGCAGGACGTCGATGAAGGGCGAGGCGGGCGGTACGTGAACGGGCTCACCGCGCTCCCACGCGGACTCCGGCACCCCTGGGCGGATCGAAGCCAGACCGGCACGCTGGAGAACGGGGAGGCGCTCGCCGATCGAGCCGATGCAGACCGGGGGCCCCTCACCGAACGGGACCGACTGCTCCAGGTCCACGGCGACGTAGTCGGCGAACAGGGGCACGGCGAGATCGGCCAGTTCCTGACCGGTCTGCATCACATCCAGGGTCCTGCCAAGGCACGTGCCCGCCTCCCCGAGAACGGCGAGGCGCTCGCGCTCCTGCTGGCTCTCGGTGAGATCAACGCTGATGACGCACACCCCCAGTCCTCGGCCGTCGGCGCCCTGGAGACAGGAGAACGAAACCGCGAACGGGCGCTCCTCACCCCGACTCGTCGGCAGCCACGTCCGGTACTCGTGGACCTTGGTGCTACCGCTCCTCAGTACCCGCCGCATCACCGCCTCGGCCACTTCGGCCTCGATACCGGGCCACGTGTCGGTCATCCGGAATCCGAGCCGCCGGTCCCGGGAGATGCCGTTGTGGCTCTCCACCGCGTCGTTCACCCAGCTGCAACGCAGTTCCAGGTCACGGACGACGACGCCGATCGGCGCGCGGTCAAGAATCGATCCCTGTACGGATCCATTCACCACTTCCCCGGACAGCGTGCCCATGTCGGTCACGGACGCAAGCCACCGCACTGCTCCGTCCTGCCCCATCACCAACGAGATCCGCAGGCCGACGTCGAGCATGCGGCCGTCCCGGTGGCGCACCGCCGTCGCGCCCGACCAGCCGTTCCGGGCACGGCACCGCTCGACGAACGCCGACATCGCCGACGCTTCACTGAAGCATGGCAGCACGACCGCGGCAGACCGGCCGACCACCTCGCCGGCGGAGTACCCGACAAGGTGCTCGGCGGCCTGCGTCCACGCAACCACCGTCCCCTGCTCGTCGAGCAGCGCGAACGCCGAGTCGGATATGCCAGACGCGTGCATCTGCCTACCGAGTGTCACTCGGTCGGTCCTGATCGGGTTCTTAGTCATCGAACTGTCGTCCTCGGATGGCCGGAAATGGGCAACATGGGGCACAGGGGTTAATTTGCCTCTTACGTGGCAATTGACCGGATGGCGCTCTGCCCTGTGACAACGTCGCAGCCGTGGCTGATACCAGTTCGGTCGTGCAAGCCCGCTGACGGGCCGCGAGGCAGGCGCAGCGAGTGGACGGCATGCGTGCGGCAGCCCGGAAACGGCGCCCAGGAAGCGAGCACTCTCTGCGGCCACCCTCCGCGACGTTTCACCGGCAGTCGCCGCGGTCGGCTTTACCAGGTGCTTGATCTTGCCGTGGCACTGCTCGCCCGGAGATCGGCGGCCACCACTGGTCGCATACCCCTCCAACGCCGAACGGCAGGGGAGCAGACCGAGCCCTGGAGCACGTGATGTGGTCGGTGGAGTCTGATTCGAAAATCAGTCGCCTGCGCAGGTCAGACCGCTTCCGTTGATCGGAGGGAGACTTGATTAGCCGAGCATGTTGAGCTGGCTGACCAGGCGCCGTGTCTGCCGGGCCCTGCCGGTTCGCTGGACGAAGTAGTCGCCTCCGAGGTCGTGGTACTCGGTGTCGTTGGTGAGCATGTGCAGACCGAGGTCAGGATGGTGTGGCCGATGGCGACCAGGCGCGCTTCTTGCCGCGACGGACGGCGATGCGTTTGTAGCGGGCGGCTAGGTAGGTGTCCTTGCTGCGGGCGGCGGCGCTGGCGGCGAGCCCGAGTGCTCCCTTCAGCCACGGATCGCCGGGCCGGGACTTGCCGGAGGTGTGCTTGCCGGCGGATTCGTAGTTGCCCGGACACATCCCGGCCCACGAGGCCAGGTGGGCAGCGCTGGGAAAGCGGGCCATGTCCACGCCGATCTCGACCAGGATCACCTCGGCGGACTTGGTGCTGACGCCGGGGATCGTCGTCAGCAGCTCGACCTGGCGGCGAAAGGGGGCGAGCTGCCGGGCGATCTCCTCGCTGAGCCGGGTCTCGGTCGCGGTGGCAGCGTCGATGCGGTCCAGCATGGTGCGGGCGAGGAAGGCATGGTGGCTGGTGAACCGGCCGGTCAGCACCTGAGCCAGGATCTGCCGCTTGGTCCGCATGCTGGCCCGGGCCATCTCCGCCAGGACCTCCGGATCGCGTTCCCCGGCGATCAGGGCCTCCAGCATCGCGCGGGCGGACTTGCCCAGCAGGTCGGAGACCACCGCGGACAGTTTGATCCCGGCGTCTTCGAGGAGCTTCTCCAGTCGCTGGGCCTCGCGGGTGCGCTCGCGGATGACCTCGGTGCGGTAGCGGGTCAGATCCCGAAGCTGCCGGATCTCCGGCGGCGGGACGAACGAGGGCCGAACCAGGCCGTGTTCGACCATCTTGCAGATCCACTCGGAATCGGCGACGTCAGTCTTGCGGCCAGGGACGTTCTTCATGTGCCGGGCATTGAGCAGCCAGGTCTCGATGTCGTTCTCCAGCAGGTAGAACACCGGCTTCCAGTACGAACCGGTGGCCTCCATGCCCACCACCGTGATGCCCTCGGCCAGCAGCCAGTCCCGCATCTCCAGAAGATCGCGGGTCATGGTGGAGAACGTGCGAACCTCTTTCCGGCGCCGCTTTCCCGGCCCCGGAACGCGGACGCACACCTTCACGTCCGCCTTGCCGATATCGATTCCGGCGCATCGTTCGTGGACCACGTCCATGCCCCGGTCCTCCCCTCACGCGGTGTGCTGTTGTGCAGCAACCGTCCGGCGGGGACCGAGCAGGCAAAAGAATCTGATTCACATGCTCGAAGCAACACTTCCGGGTGCCTGACGAAGGGTCCCCAGCGTCCTACTCAATGTCGGGTTCCGGTGGCACCAAGACTCCGCGACGTCAGCCGGACGGCCGTGGCCCGATTTTCTCCCCTTCGGGGAGTCGCCGTCAGGAGATCGGATTACTCAATGGCCGAGTCAAGCCGTGAACGATCTTGAAAACCGTCGTGGCAGCGATGTCACCGTGGGTTCAAATCCCACACCCACCGCAGATGAACGGCCCCTGACCAGGCAAATCGGTCGGGGGCCGTTCTCATGTGCGCTGTCCGTCAATCACCGTGGTTCCCCGTCAGTTACCGGTCGAACGGGCACGGCAGGGGCACGGGCACCTTCTGATCCGTAGCTCTAAAAAGATCGGCCATTGAAGGTCGTACAGGCTTCCGGGAAGACCATGAGGGCCGATGTTGGGCGCCGCCGGTTGCTGGGGTCGCTGTAGTTCGCTGCTGTACCGCACCGCGTTCCACCGAGACCTCTTCACGGCCGGCCGTCCACCGTTTCCAGCGAGTTCCGTGCCGTCGTCACTCAACGTAACGACCAAACGCACCCTTGACCAAGACATCGCGGCAAAATGCGCGAAAATGGCTGAAGAGGCCGTTTTGGTACTTGCCAAGGAGTCTCGGATGGACGCCTCGGACGAACTCCTTCGAGGGGCTGCCCCGGCGGCTCTTCTGACGCTGGACGGTGCCATCCGCTGCCTCAACGCTGCGATGGCCACCGCGCTGGGCAGGTCGGCGGAGCAGTGCCTGGGACGTGACTTCGGTGATCTGTGGCCCGCAAGCCAGCGGATGTCGGCCGAGAGCCTCGTGGCCCACGCCGCCAGGACGAAGACGGTCGCGATGCGGGTGCTGGACTTCCCCGGGCGAGGCGGAGCACCCGTTGCCTGCTTGATCGAGGCGCGGCAAGTGAAGGATCCCGCAAGTGACGAGCGGCTGGTCTGGGTGCACGCCCTGGATGCGGGGAACGACCTGGCCAGCCTGTTGATCCCGTTCCGGCTGGCCACCACGGCCGCCGACCTCGGCCTGTGGATGTATTCGCCCCATGAGGAACAGTTGGAGTGGATCGGTGGCGCACCCGCCGTGTCCGCGCTCTTCCCGGATCCCACTGCGTCGCTGTCCAGGGTGATGTCGGCAGTGCACCCTGACGACCGGGAGGCCTTCCGGCAGCTGGTGCGCTCGGCCTCCCCTCAGTCCCCCTGGGTGAGGCTGCGGTACCTCACCCAGCACGATGGCTGGCACCAACTGGCCGCTTACACCCGGCGGATCCAGTTGGGCTATGGCGGCCCCGAGCGGATCTTCGGGGTGGTCCGCGACGACACCAGGCAGGAGAAACGAAGGGAGAAGGCGCAGGCGGCGCTTACTGCCGAGCGACAGCGTGCCAAAGACATCGCCGACTTCTCCTCCGCCTTGATCACTGCAGCCACGGAGCAGGAAATGCAGCAGGTCGTCCTGACCCGGCTCGCCGCAACCTTCGGCGCCGGCGGCGCCCTGCTCGCGCTCGTCGACGACGGCCGCCTGCGTGTCTCCACCGATGCCGGGATAGCCATGTGGGAGGTCGACGTCCTGCACGGCATGTCGCTGGACCATCCGACCCCGCTGACTGAAGCGATCCGCACCGGCAAGTCCTACTTCATCCTCGACCGGGGCGATTACATCCGCCGTTGGCCGCACGCGGTTGAATTTCGGCGGCTCGCCCGGCTCGGCTCCGACTACGCCGTCTCGGTCATGCCCCTCACCGAGCCTGGCAATCAGCCGCTCGGGGGATGGCTGGTGTTCTACGGCAGCGGACACCGGCCGTCCTTGGACGAGCAGACCCTCGTGGGTGCGCTGGCCGACCTGGCGGGCCAGGCATTGAGGCGCATCAGGTTGCAGCAGGCACGCGTCGAGCTGGCCACGGCGCTGCAGCAGGCCATGCTCCCCAGGCTGCCCGAGCACCTCGCGGGCCTGGAGGTCGCCGCCCGCTACCGACCGAGCCGGGACGGGTTGGACATCGGCGGAGACTGGTACGACGCCTTTGCCATGCCCGACGGCGCGGTCGCCATGGAGATCGGCGACGCCCAGGGGCATGACGTGGACGCTGCCGCAGCCATGGGACAGGTGCGCGCCTCCATACGTGCGATCGCCGCCCACGAGCCGGATCCCGCGACCGTGCTGACGCGCATCAACGAGTTGCTCGTCACGATGGGCGCGGATCGATTCGCCAGCTGCACCATGCTGCATCTCGACCCGCGCGACGGACGGGTCACCGGCGCAAGCGCCGGCCACGTGCCGCTGCTGTACGCGCGCAAGGACGGCAGCCACAGCATCCGCGAGCTGCCGGGCGGGCCGGTCCTGGGAGTCGTGCCCGGTACCGAGTACCGCGAGGAGACCTTCACCCTGGACGAGGACAGCGCGCTGGTCATGGTCACCGACGGCTTGGTCGAAGGACCGGGCCTCACCTTGGAAGCCGGACTGGAACGGGCCGGAACACTGGCCGGCGCGGCACTCCACGACGGACTGAACGCCGAGGAGACCGCCGACCGCATCCTCGACGCCGCGGTCGCGGTGGACCACCTCGACGACGTCGCCGTACTGGTCATCCGACGCACATGACTGCCTCAAGCTGGCGCGGGCGCCATCAATCGGTCGATGACGACGCCCACGCTGGCACAGGCTTTGAGATCTGGCCTCATCTTTATCAGGTCGGTCCGGGATCCCCGTATCGCCATGGGATGCAGTCGATACCTGCGGACCACGGCAGTGAAGTGTTCGCAGGAGAACGCTCGGATTCGCCGCCGTTGGTGTCAGTCATTGATGTCACCCGCAGTTCAGCAGGAGCCGCCTGCGGTCCGCCGTTGCGTCGGCAGTCACGGGAGCCAAGCCGCCTCTGGGTCACTGAAGAGCGTGTCAGGTGAGGCAAGGAGCACGGTACGGCGTGATGCGTCCATCCAGGCGGGATCGACTGATACCCCCATCGTGCGTTCCATCAGCGCAAAGGATACCGGACGTGATCGCGGCGGTGGGACAGCTCGATCGGCTGTTGCGGCAGCCTGCCCGCATCCGGCAGCTGGAGGCCGCTCGACCGGACTCCGAGGTCACGTGATGCAGCCGTTGATGTAGCCGTTGGATGTCACGGCCCCTCTCCCTGCGAATCGCCGCAGGTGGGAGGGGTCGCTTTCGTCGATCGGATCGACATCATCCCATTAGCTGATCGTTACCTGGCGTGACCTGGCACACACAGCTCCGCTATTCCGCCCCCGGTGACCGGGGACACGACTCCTTCTTCGGTGACGACCGCCGTCACGAGTTCCGGCGGCGTGACGTCGAACGCAGGGTTGTACGCAAGGGTTCCCAGCGGGGCGACCGGAAGCCCGCCGCCGGGCTCGGCACCCGCACTCTGCGGCGTCATGACCTCCGTCACCTCCTGCCCCGGTCGCTGTTCCACCTCTATCGACGCTCCGTCCGCGGTCCGCAGATCCACCGTGGTGGTCGGCGCCACCACGATGAACGGCACATGGTGGTACTTGGCGAGGACCGCCAGTGGATAGCTCCCCACCTTGTTCGCCACGGATCCGTCCGCGGCGATCCGGTCGGCCCCGATCAATACCGCATCCACCTGCCCCGCCGCGAACAGCGAACCCGCCGCATTGTCCGTGAGCAAGGTGTACGGCATCCCGCTCCCGGCCGCCTCGTACGCGGTGAGCCTGGCGCCCTGGAGCAGCGGTCGCGTCTCGTCCACCCACAGCGTGCGCAACCGCCCCGCCCGATGCGCGGCGAGCGCCACCGCAAAAGCCGTGCCCTCGCCTCCGGAGACCAGCCGCCCCGTGTTGCAGTGCGTCAGAATCCGGTGGCCACCGCCCGGCAGCAGCTCATCGAGCAGCGCGAGCCCATGGCCTGCCATCCGCGCACTCGCCTCGGCGTCCTCGCGGTGCAGTGCCTTCGCCTCGGCGAGCGCGGCCGCAGCCGCCTCTTCGACGCCGACGCCCCTGCCGACCGCCTCCCGGTACGCGCCGGCCACCCGCCGCACCCCGTACCCGAGGTTGACCGCGGTGGGCCGCGCCCGCTCCAGCATGGCCGCAGCCTCCGCGACGTCGTACCCACGCGCGGCAGCCAGGGCCACTCCGTACGCACCGGCGATACCGAGCAACGGCGCCCCTCGCACGGCCAGTGTCCGGATCGCCCGCACCAGCGCCGGGATGTCCGTGCAGACCAGCTCGACCTCATCGGCCGGCAGCCGGGTCTGGTCGAGAAGGACCAGTACAGGGCCTTCGGGCGGCTCGTCCCAGCGCAGCGAGGGCGGAGGCGCAGGGTCCTCGCCGACGGGTATATGAACGTGCTGATCAGCCATCCGCCCAGTCTGCCCGCTACGGCAGCGACAATGAAGGTGAGAAGGAGATCCAGAGCCCGGTCCACCGGCGGGCGGCGCGTGGCACGATGGCTGCCGGCCTTCCGCCACGCCGTGCGGACAGGCGCCGAGCCAGCACCGGCTCTCCGAGCCGGGCGCATGACCAATCCACGAGGTGGACGACTGTGAACGACACTCCGGGCTGGGCCTCGCCCGGATCCGCGCGCTCCGACGGCCAGGGCGACGGAGTGCCGCGGCCCGACGAGCCCGCCGACGCGGCCGGGCCCTCCTCGAAGTGGTCCGAGCAGCAGCCGCCGGCCGGTCAGTGGGCTCCACCGACCGCGCCCGGTGGCGGGCCTGTGCCCCCGGTCCAGGCGGGCTGGGGCGGAGGGCAGCGGAGCGGTTGGGGCGGCCCGCCGCCGGCCGCCAAGCCGGGAGTCATCCCGCTCCGGCCCCTCGGCGTCGGCGAGATTCTGGACGGCGCGGTGTCGACGCTGCGCGCACACTGGCGGCCGGTGCTGGCTGTCACGATCACGGTGTCCGTCATCTCCCAGATCGCCGACATCCTCGTCCAGCGCTACGTGCTCCCGAAGGCTCCGAGCATGGATCCGGACGCGGGCCCCGAGGAAGCCCTCAACCAGACTGTCGACGCCATGCAGTTCAGCATGCTCTCCATGGTGCCGACCCTGATCATCGCCTTGATCGCCACTCTCTTCGTCACGGCCATGCTGACCATCGTGGTCAGCCGCTCGGTGCTGGGGCGCCCGGTGACCCTCTCCGAGGCCTGGAGCGAGGCCCGGCCCCGGCTCCTCAGCCTCCTGGGGCTGACGCTGGCGATCGTGCTCATGTGCACGGCAGCGATCGCTGTGGGCGCCCTTCCCGGGATACTCCTCGGCTCCGGCGCCCTCGGCGCTCTGGGGGGCCTCACCGGCGTCGTCGTCGCCATCTGGCTCTGGGTCCGCTACGCCCTCGCCTCGCCCGCGCTCATGCTGGAGCGCCAAGGCATCGCACCGTCCATGCGCCGCTCCGCCAAGCTGGTCCACGGCGCCTGGTGGCGGACCTTCGGCATCCTGCTGCTGGTCCTGGTGCTCACCATCATCGTCTCGATGATCATCGCTATGCCGTTCGGCCTGCTCGCCTACATGGCCGACGGCGACGGACTCAGCGGACTCTTCAGCGGCACCACCCCCGAGTTCGGCTGGCCGTTCCTGATCATCACGGGCATCGGCGCGGTGATCGCCTCGGCCATCACCTACCCGATCTCGGCCGGCGTGACGGTCCTCCTCTACGTGGACCAGCGCATCCGCCGGGAGGCCCTCGACCTCGAACTGGCCCGCGCCGCAGGCGTCGCGGGCACCGGTTCCTCCGCCCCGGGCGACGACACCTCCAGGAGTTGATGCGGTGTCCATCACGGGGGGCACGATCACCGCGCGGACGCTGATCCGCGCGAACGACGACGTACCGGTGGACATCCCGCGCGTCCCCGCCCGCGAGGCGGCCGAGCGGGAACTGTCCAGGCCGATGTACCACGAGAACGATCCGAACCTCCTCGAGCGAGGCCTCGACCGCTTCTGGGAGTGGGTCGACGGCATCTTCAACTCCGCGTCCGGCGCCGCACCGGGCGGAGTGGTCGGGCTCGTCATGATCGTTCTGATCGTCATCGCCCTGGCCGCCGCGCTGTGGTGGCGGCTGGGCACCCCGCAGCGGAGCCTCACCACCGGCGACGCCCTCTTCGATGACGGTCCGCGCAGCGCCGCGGAACACCGCACCGCTGCCGAGGCGCACGCCGCCGCCGGGCGCTTCAACCAGGCTGTCCAGGAGCGGATGCGCGCCATCGTCCGCTCCCTGGAGGAACGGGCCCTCCTCGACCCGCGCCCGGGACGCACCGCCGACGAAGCCGCAGCCGAAGCCGGCCGGCCCCTGCCCGACGAGGCCGGCGCACTCCGCGCCGCTGCGCGGGCCTTCGACGACGTCACATACGGCGGCCGCACCGCCGACCAGCAGACGTATCTGCGCCTCAGGGATCTCGACAGCCGGGTGGAACGCGCCAAACCCCAACTGAGCGCCGCGGCCCGAGGAGCAGCCGAATGACCGCGGCCACCACCGGCACGACATCCACGGCCCTCACGTCCCGTCAGATCTGGACGCGAAGCCGGGGAGTGCTGCTCGCACTGGTCATCCTCGTCGGCGCCGGGATCGCCATCGCCGCCGTACGCTCCGGTGAACAGCACGGGCGCCTCGACCCCCGCTCCGCTGACGCCCAGGGCAGCCGAGCCGTGGCCGAACTCCTCAAGTCCCGGGGGGTCGACACCCGCGTGGTCACCACCCTCGACGAGGCCACCACGGCCACCGGCCCCGACACCACGCTCCTGGTCGTCACCCCGGACCTGTTGACGGGGCGCCAGCAGGAGGCCCTGCGCGCGGCCATGGTTCCTTCGGGCGGCCGCACGGTCCTGGTCGCCCCCGGCCCGCCGTCTGTCGACACCCTGGCCCCCGGCGTACGGCCGGACTCGCGTACGTCCGTCTCCGCTCGCGATCCCCAGTGCACCTTCCCCGCCGCCGAGCGCGCGGGAAAGGCCGACACCGGCGGTGAGCGGTACGCCACGGACGACGTCCCCGACGCGGACGCCTGTTACCTCAGCGACGGTCTGCCGACGCTGCTCAGGATCAGCGACCCGGGCGGCGGCGACACCGTCCTGCTCGGGTCCCCCGACATCCTGCTCAACGAGCGCCTCGACAAGGAGGGCAACGCCTCCCTCGCGCTCCAACTCCTCGGCTCCCGGCCTCATCTCGTCTGGTACCTCCCTTCGCTCAGTGATGAATCCGCCGTCGCCGAGGGCAACGGCGACGAGGCCGGCGAGAGCGGCATCGGAGAACTGATCCCGTCCGGCTGGCTGTGGGGCACGCTCCAGCTCTTCCTCGCCGCATTGCTCGCCGCCGTCTGGCGCGCCCGCAGGCTCGGACCGCTCGTGACCGAACGGCTGCCCGTGGCCATCCGCGCATCGGAGGCCACCGAGGGCCGTGCCCGCCTCTACCGCAAGGCCAACGCCCGCGACCGCGCCGCCGCCGCACTCCGCTCCGCCACCCGCACCCGGCTTGCTCCCCTCCTGGGCGTCGCCCCGGCAGACGCCCACTCCCCGGATGCCCTGCTTCCCGCCGTGTCCGCACGACTCGTCGACGGGGACCGGGACGTCAAGGCCCTCCTTTTCGGCCCGGCACCCGCCGACGACGCCGCTCTCATCCGCCTGGCTGACCAACTCGACGCCCTCGAAAGAGAGGTACGCACTTCATGAGCGCCCCGACCCCCGAGACCCCCGAGAACTCGGACAGCGCACGCGCCTCCCTGGAGGCCCTGCGAGCCGAGATCGCGAAGGCCGTGGTCGGCCAGGACTCTGCCGTCACCGGACTCGTCGTGGCCCTGCTCTGCCGAGGTCACGTGCTCCTCGAAGGCGTCCCCGGTGTCGCCAAGACGCTCCTCGTCCGCGCCCTCGCCGCGTCCCTCGAACTCGACACCAAGCGCGTCCAGTTCACCCCCGACCTGATGCCCAGCGACGTCACCGGCTCGCTGGTCTACGACGCGCGGACCGCGCAGTTCTCCTTCCAGCCGGGCCCCGTCTTCACCAATCTGCTGCTCGCCGACGAGATCAACCGGACGCCCCCGAAGACCCAGTCGTCTCTGCTCGAAGCCATGGAGGAGCGCCAGGTCACGGTCGACGGCACCCCGCGCCCCCTCCCCGACCCGTTCCTGGTCGCCGCGACCCAGAACCCGGTCGAGTACGAAGGCACGTACCCCCTCCCCGAGGCCCAGCTCGACCGCTTCCTCCTCAAGCTGACGGTGCCGCTGCCCTCACGCCAGGACGAGATCAACGTCCTCTCCCGGCACGCCGAGGGCTTCAACCCGCGCGACCTTCAGGCCGCCGGAATCCGCCCCGTCGCCGGACCGGCCGATCTGGAGGCCGCCCGCGCCGCCGTGGCGAAGACTTCCGTCTCCCCCGAAATCGCCGGCTACGTCGTCGATATCTGCCGTGCCACGCGTGAATCCCCCTCACTCACCCTCGGCGTCTCTCCCCGAGGCGCCACCGCACTGCTGTCCACCGCCCGAGCCTGGGCCTGGCTCACCGGCAGGGACTATGTCATTCCGGATGACGTGAAGGCCCTGGCCCTTCCCACCCTCCGGCACCGCATCCAACTGCGCCCCGAGGCGGAGATGGAAGGAGTCACCCCAGACTCCGTCATCACCGCGATCCTCACCCACGTCCCCGTCCCCCGCTGAGGCGGTACACCGTGGCCCTCACCGGACGAACAGCTCTCCTCGCCGCCCTAGGCTCCATCCCCGTCGGCGTCTTCGCACCCAGTTGGGCGGGAATCCTCGCCGTCAACGCACCACTCTCAGTAGCAATTCTGTGCGACTACGCCCTGGCCGCACCAGTGCGAAAGCTCCAATTCACCCGAAGCGGTGACACGTCCGTTCGACTCGGCGACAGTGCGGAAGTCCAGCTCACCGTCACCAACCCGACTGCCCGCCGTCTGCGTGCCCATCTCCGGGACGCCTGGCCGCCCAGCAGCTGGGTCCCTGGAACGGAGCAGGCCGCGTCCCGCCACAGGCTGACGGTCCCGGCCGGTGAACGCCGCCGCATCTCCACGATCCTCCGCCCCACCCGTCGCGGTGACCGCCGGGCAGAGCGTGTCACCGTCCGTTCGTACGGCCCGCTCGGCCTCGCGGCACGCCAGGGAAACCATGACGTGCCATGGACCGTGCGCGTCCTGCCACCCTTCACCAGCCGCAAGCATCTGCCCTCCCGCCTTGCCCGACTCCGCGAGCTCGACGGCCGGACCAGCGTGCTGACCCGCGGCCAAGGCACCGAGTTCGACAGCCTCCGCGAGTACGTCCCCGGCGACGACACCCGCTCGATCGACTGGCGCGCCACTGCCCGCCAGACCACCGTCGCGGTACGGACCTGGCGGCCCGAACGGGACCGTCACATCCTCATCGTGCTCGACACCGGCCGCACCTCGGCCGGCCGCGTCGGCGACGTCCCACGCCTTGACGCAGCCATGGACGCCGCGCTTCTCCTCACTGCGCTCGCTACGCGCGCCGGAGATCGCGTGGACCTCCTCGCATACGACCGCCGCACCCGAGCCCAGGTTCAGGGCCGAGCGGCCGGAGAAGTACTCCCCGCGATGGTCAACGCACTTGCTCCGCTCGAGCCGGAGCTTGTGGAGACCGATGCCCGAGGACTCAGTGCCACCGCACTCAAGTACGCCCCGCGCCGCTCCCTCATCGTTCTGCTGACCAGTCTGGACGCTGCTCCGATCGAGGAGGGCCTGCTGCCGGTGCTCCCTCAACTCACCCAGCGCCACACTGTGGTTCTGGCATCTGTCGCTGACCCCCACATCGCGGAAATGGCCAATGACCGCGGCACCCTGGACGCGGTGTACAACGCCGCCGCCGGTACGCAGGCCCAGGCCCAACGCCGACGCATCGCCGAGCAACTCCAGCGGCACGGGGTCACCGTCGTCGATGCCACCCCGGACAACCTGGCTCCCGCTCTGGCAGACGCCTATCTGGCTCTGAAGGCTGCCGGGCGCCTGTAGGAGCAGTTGCAGGAGGACCAGGACCACTCTTCTGGGGGAGGTGGAAGGGTGGTCCTTTCCGATTCCGCCCCTGAACGCAGAAAAGCCCCGGACCACAAGGTCCGGGGCTTCCCCAATAATTGTTCGGCGGCGTCCTACTCTCCCACAGGGTCCCCCCTGCAGTAC
>NZ_JBSFDW010000034.1:0-63336 GCF_053594115.1 Streptomyces sp. NPDC001970
GCGGAGCCGTCGGCGGTGGCGGACCTGCGTGCTGCTGTTACGCGCCAGCTTGCGCACTGGGGCCTGAACGACCTTGTCTTCGCGACCGAGTTGATCCTCAGCGAGCTGGTGCAGAACGCTATTCGCTACACCACTGGTCCGATCCACCTTCGGCTGCTCTGTGACCATGCCCTTACGTGTGAAGTGTTCGACTCCAGTCCCGCATTCCCCCATCTGCATGAGGCGTCCACTACGGACGAGGGCGGACGCGGTCTGTTTCTTGTCGCCCGGCTCTCCGAGCGCTGGGGGACCCGGCACACGCAGGCCGGCAAGGTGATCTGGACCGAGCAACCCCTGCCGCAGCCGCAAGCCGAGGTCGATGAGTCTCCAGTTGCTGCGACCGGACACCCATCACCAGGCAGTCGGACAGGTCACTGCGACCCCTGTGCGGCTTGAGGAGGGGACAATGCAGGGGACAGCATCCCGAGCGGGGGCTGCGGCGGCCTTGTGGTCGGCCCGGCCCCCGTTCGCCTGCCTGCCGGCTACCGGCCATACGACCCCGGCAACACGACGGGACCGCCTGCCGGTTGGTTGCACCGGCGCGGACATTCCCCTCTCGCTCTCCTCACACGTACGCGGACACGCCGCTGCAGAAGCCGGCGTATCCGCGACTCAGGCTGCGGTTCTCACGACCCCTGTCGGAAGCCGATGTTGTCGTCGATGACTGTGCGCGGCGAGACGGGCAGTTTCTCGGGATGCTCAAGGTCGAGCGTGGTGAATTCGATCCCGCGCCTCCACACCGTTCGCAGGAACTCCTTGACGAACTCCGTGGTCATTTGCTCTCCGGCGCAGCGCCGGTAGCCGAATCCGAACGGCGCATAACCGGCCGTGTCGCAGACCGGGTACGCGGTGCCGTCGACGACTCCGTACACGGCTCCGAAAGCGCTGTTGGTCATCTCTGCCCGGCGGCCGTCCATGACGGGGAACGATGCGGGTGGGAAGGGGCAGCGCGCAAGCCCGGCTTGGCGGCTTCTCGTCTCGGTGTTGTCGGCGGTCGTCGGCGCTGCCTGGTACCTGTCGGGATCGAACTCGTCCGGGTTGAGCCAGTGCCGGGGGTCTCGGCTCGCTGAGGGGTGCAGGGTGAGCACATTGCCCAAGCGAGGCTCGGCACCTCGCTCGGTGCTCACGGTCGACAGGCTGCCCCCGTTCGGTGAAACCGTGCGGAAGAGCTCCATCACGTAGCGGTCGAATGGGGTGAACGCGCCGCCGTCCGCCGTGTCCGGGCTGTGGGTCATCGTCCGCTCGAAGGACGACCTGACGGCCGGGTCTCCGTGGCCCGCGTCCAGCAGGGCCATGGTCTGGTAGAGCGTGTTGCCCCACTGACTGAACGCCAGGAAGTTGTGGAAGCATTCGAAGACGATGTCCTCGCGGCGGAAGTTCTCGCCCCCTTGGCCGTTCTTGAGCCAGTAGTGGACGAAGGTGCTTTCCGGGTCCTGGACGTCGCCGTCGAGCACTGCCTGCACCCGGTGGTCGATCCACTCCTTGAGCTGCGGGCGCAGTTCGCGCACCCGCATGATGTTCTCTCGCACAATGTCCTCGGTGGGATACCAGTGGCCGAGGACGGCGGTGAAGCTGGTGCCGATCGTCCGCACCTCGGGCGGGATGGCCTCGCCGGTGACGCCGAGGTGGAGGTCCCAATAGAGGTCGAAGTAGTTCTGGTAGTACTCGTGCATCAGTGGCTTGCCGGCGTTGGTCTCGGCGAAGAGCCGGGCGAGAAAGCCGTGGACCTTGGGGGCGTACTTGGCTGCGTAGAGGTCGGGCGTGGTCGCCGAGGCGTAGATCTTCTTCCGCTCGTTGTCCGGACCTCGCTGGTCGTAGCCCGTGATGAAGACTGTGGTGCCCTCCTTGGGGTCGGGCGCCCACCCGTCGTAGAGCATGCCCCAAAAGTGGGGCGGAGCCGCGTTCTCCTTGCTCAGGGCGAGATCAATCATGGGGAGTGCGGGCCGCTCGCCCACGTACTCGCTGCTCGAGAGGTAGGGCACGACGGCGCGCTGGATGTAGTCCGGGTCGAAGGTCGGGGGAAGCAGTCCGACCCATGCGTCGGGTGTGGTCATGTTCGTTTCCTCAGATCGTGGTGTCAGCTCGGGCGGCAAGGGCGGCGCCGCGGCTCTTCCCGAGCCGTGCTGCAAGGCTGACGCGCAGGACCTGTCGGGCGAATTGGTTCAGGAACACCAATTTACGCCGGAATGTGGTGTTCCGCGCCCAATGGCTGTGTCTCTGGCTGCTCCTAGCGTCGATCTCACTGACGCCATCGGATCCCCGATCGGAAGGAGCGGAACATGAAGGCAACACAGGGCACAGCAGTCGACCCGGGCCAGACCGTGTCGAACGGCGCTTTCCCGGGCGGCAACGGAGAGCCGTCCGGGGTGGAGCCGCCGGTACTGGGCGGACCGGAGCACTCCGACTACTACCTGCTGGACAACCTGCTCACCGACGAGCAGCGGGCCCTTCGGAAGAAGGTCCGCGAGTTCATGGACCGGGAGGTCATCCCGATCATCAACCCGTATTGGGAGCGGGCGGAGTTCCCCTTCGAGCTGGTGCCCAAGCTGGCGCAGCTGGACATCGCGGGCTTTCAGATTTCCGGTTACGGCTGCCCGGGGATGAGCAATGTGACGGCAGGCCTGGTGATTCTCGAGCTGGCCCGGGGCGATCTGAGCATCTCGACGTTCGCCGGGGTCCACTCGGCCCTGGCCATGATGTCGATCGCGCTGCTCGGCTCCGAGGAGCAGAAGCAGCGCTTCCTGCCGCCGATGGCACGCCTGGAGAAGATCGGAGCTTTCGGCCTGACCGAGCCCGCGCACGGCACGGATGTGGTCAAGCTGGAGACGACCGCGCGCCGGGACGGTGATTCCTACGTCCTCAACGGCTACAAGAGGTGGATCGGCAACGCGACCTTCGCCGACTACGTGATCATCTGGGCCCGCGGCGACGACGGGCATGTGGGCGGCTACGTGGTCGAAACGGGCACGCCCGGGTTCGACGCCCAGGTCATCAAGGGCAAGACGGCTCTGCGCTGTGTCCAGAACGCGCAGATCTCCCTCACCGACGTCCGGGTGCCCGCCGAGAACCGGCTGGCGAACGTCAACACCTTCCGCGACACCGAGAAAGTCCTGCTGGCCTCGCGCTTCTGCGTCGCCTGGGAATCGATCGGCGCCGCCATCGCGGGCTACGAGACGGCTCTGGCCTACGCCAAGCAGCGCAAGCAGTTCGGGATGCCGCTGGCCGCCTTCCAGCTCATCCAGTACCGGCTCTCCCGCATGCTGGCGGACATCACCGACATGCTGTGCATGCAGCTCCGGCTCAGCCAGCTTCTGGACGAGGGCGAGTACTCGATGCCCCGGGTCGCGCTGGCCAAGATGCACCACACCGAACGGGCCCGGGCCATCCTCGCCGACGCCCGCGACATGCTCGGCGGCAACGGGATCCTGCTCGACTACCACGTGGCCCGGCACCTCTGCGACATCGAGGCGATCGACACGTACGAGGGCACCGACACCGTGCAGGCGCTGATCGTCGGCCGCGACATTACTGGCTACAACGCCTTCGTGCCTGTGGCGCCGAGCCACTGACCCGGCGTGTATCGCGGCGCCCCGCGAGAGCGGGTCGGGCCGCCCCGGGCACCGCGCACGACCCCACGGAAGACAAGGAGCAGTCATGAACAAAACGCCCCTCCTGGAGGGACTGCACGTCGTCGATCTCGCGAGCTTCATCGCCGGGCCCGCCGCGGCCACCGTCCTCGGTGACTTCGGCGCCGACGTCGTCAAGGTGGAACCCCCGCACGTGGGCGACGCATACCGTTCGCTCAGCCGCATCCCTCCCAACCCCCAGGTCGAAGGGGTCAACTACCCCTGGCAGCTGGACAACCGCAACAAGCGCAGCATCGCGCTCAACCTCAAGTCGCCCGGCGCCCGGCCCGTGCTCGAGAGTCTGGTGCGGTGGGCCGATGTGCTGGTGACCAACTTTCCGCCGCGGACGCGCGAGAAGCTGGGCCTGGAGTACGACGCTCTGGCTTCCCTCAATCCCCGGCTGATCTATGCCGATGTCACCGGCTTCGGCGAGGAAGGTCCCGATGCGCATCTGCCCGGCTTCGACGTGACGGCGTACTGGGCGCGCAGCGGCCTGATGGACCTCACACGCCAAAGGGACGTGCCGCCGGCCATGAACGCGTTCGGATCGGGCGATCACTCCACGGCGATCACCCTGTTCGCCGGGATCATGACCGCGCTGTACCGGCGGGAGAAGACCGGCCAGGGCGCACGGGTCACAGCCTCGCTGCTCGCCGAAGGCGCCTGGGCGGCGAGCATGTGGCTGCAAGCCGTGCTGGTCGGGGCGAAGCCCCCCCGCCCCATCGACCGGTCCGACCCGCCCAACGCGCTCGCGAACATGTACCGCACGGCAGACGACCGCTGGATCGTCCTCGTCTTCGCCAACGAGGACAAGCAGGTCCCGCCCTTCCTCAAGGCCATCGGTCATCCCGAGGCAGCGGAGAACCCGCGCTACGCCGACACCCCGAGCCGCCGCGCCCACGCCGCCGAGATCGTTGCCCTGCTGGACAAGACATTCGCGACTCGCTCCCTGGCCGAGTGGCGCGAGGTGCTCGACGCCGCGGGCCTCACGTTCGGAGTCGCCCAGACGCTCGAAGAGAGCGCCCACGACCCTCAGCTCCTCGCCAACCGGGTGTTCGTACCGATCGACGACGGCAGCGACGAGCGGCATCTGACCATCGACAGCCCCGTCCGACTGGACCAGGAACAGAAGGTCCGTCCGGGCCCGGCCCCCGACCTGGGCGAACACACCGAGTCCGTGCTCCGCGACCTCGGCTTCGACGCCGCCGGAATCGAGGAGCTGCGCAAGGCCGAAGCCATCGACTGAAGCCACAGCGTTCAGCAGCGCCAGAGAAGAAGGGAACCACCATCATGACCACCGCCACGGACACGCCGACCGTACGGACCGAGGAGAACGACGGCATCTTCGTGATCACGATCGACCGGCCGAAGGCCCGCAACGCCATCGACGGGGCCACCGCCCGGGCCCTGGCCGCCGCCGTCGACCGTCTCGAGGCCCGCGACGACCTCAGGGTCGGCATCCTCACCGGGGCCGGTGGCGTCTTCAGCGCGGGCATGGACCTCAAGGCCTTCGCGGCCGGAGACACGCCCATCGTCGAAGGACGGGGCTTCGCCGGCATCACACGCGCCCAGATCAAGACCCCGCTCATCGCCGCCGTCGAGGGCTATGCGCTGGGCGGCGGAACCGAGATGGCGCTCGCCTGCGACATGATCGTGGCTGCGCGGAACGCCACCTTCGGCCAGACCGAGGTCCACTACGGCATCGTGCCGCCCGAAGGAGGCATGGTGCGCCTGCCCGAGCGCATCCCGCGCAACATCGCCCTGGAGCTTCTGCTCACCGGCGAGCCTCTGCCCGCCGAGCGCGCCGAGCGATTCGGCCTGGTCAACTACCTCGCAGAACCGGGCCAGGCCCTGAAGCGGGCCCTGGAACTGGCCACCAGCATCACACACAACGCGCCCCTGGCCGTGGCAGCCGTCAAACGCGTCGTCAACGAGCGGCGAGCGTTCAGCGACCAGGACGCTTTCGTCGAGCAGGACCGGATCGTCGCACCGGTCCTGGCGTCCCACGACGCGCAGGAGGGCGCCCACGCCTTCGCGGAGAGGCGCCCACCGCACTGGCAGGGCCGCTGACACCCGCCCGCCCTACAGACCGCTTGCCGCCCGCCCGCTCCACGGGCACCGCCACCCCCACACCGGAAGAAGAGGTGACCTACGATGACCGGGCAATCCACGGTCCGAAGTGTGACCTACGATCTGCTGCGGACTCTCCACCTCACCACGGTCTTCGGTAATCCGGGCTCCACCGAGCAGCCGTTCCTGCAGGATTTCCCCGAGGACTTCACTTATGTCCTGGCGCTGCAGGAGGCGTCCGTCATGGCGATGGCCGACACCTTCGCCCAGGTCACCCGCCGCCCCGCACTGGTCAACGTGCACTCCTCGGCCGGGCTGGGCAACGCTGTGGGCAACCTGGTGGCGGCCTACCACGGGAACACTCCCCTGATCGTCACCTCGGGACAGCAGCATCGCGAACTGGTGATCGGGGAGCCGTATCTCGGCAACCGTGAGGCCACCACACTGCCGAAGCCGTGGGTGAAATGGTCCTACGAGCCGGCCCGCGCCGAAGACGTCCCCGAGGCCTTCATGCGGGCTTACGCGGAGGCGTTGCAGCCGCCGGCGGGACCGGTCTACCTGTCGATTCCCATGGACGACTGGAAGCGGCCCCTGTCCGGTTTTGCCCGTGTACGGGCGGTGAGCGACCGCGTCGCCCCCGACACGGAGCGGCTGCGCGGCTTCGCCGATCGCATCTCCGCCAGCCGCCGTCCCGCGCTGGTCTTCGGACCGGAGGTCGACCGCAGCGGCGGCTGGGACGCGGCCGTCGCCCTGGCCGAGAAGCTGCGCGCCTCCGTCTATGGCGCCCCGCTGCTGGACCGCGCCTCCTTCCCGGAGGACCACGTCCTCTTCGGCGGACCGCTCGGCATGTCGGTGAAGACCATCAGCGACCGGCTGTCGGGACACGACCTGGTGGTCGTGATCGGCGCGGAGGTGTTCCGGTACTACCCCTACGTGCCCGGCGACTACCTGCCCGCAGGCACCGAGTTGCTGCAGATCACTGCGGACCCCGATGTCGCCGCGGCGGCACGCGTGGGCGACAGCCTCATCGGCGATCCCAAGACGGCGATCGAGCTGCTCCTGGACATGGTCACGGAGGGATCCGCACGCGCCACGCCCGAGCCTATGGCGCGGCCCCGTGAGCTGCCGCAGGTGCCGAGCAGCCCCCTCACCCCGCCGGAGGTGTACGCCGCCCTCAGCAGGGTCAGGCCGTCCGACGCGGTCATCGTCAACGAGTCGACGTCCACCATGGCGCAGCAGGTCGAGTGGCTTCCGACGGTCAGGACCGGATCGTTCTTCGCCACGGCCAGTGGGGGCATCGGATGGGGCACCCCGGCTGCGGTGGGAGTCGCGCTCGGCGACCGGGACAGCGGCGTCGAACGTCCGGTCGTCGGCCTGATCGGCGACGGCTCCTTCCAGTACTCCGTGCAGGCCATCTGGACGGCGGCCCAGCACAACCTCCCGATCGTGTACGTGGTCATGCGCAACCGCGAGTACTCCATCCTCAAGTCGTTCGCGGTGCTCGAGGAGACGCCCGGTGTTCCGGGGCTCGACCTGCCCGGGCTCGATATCGCCTCCGTGGCCCGCGGCTTCGGGTGCCGTGCGGTCGACGTGGAGACCACCGAGGATCTGGAGCGGGAGTTCAAGGCGGCCCTGACCGCCGACACCACCACGGTCATCGTGGTCCCCACGCAGCCCCAGAAAGCCATGCTGTAGGGCATGAGTCCGCAGGAGCCGAAGGAGACCATGGCCATGGGCCTTGGTTTGAAGGGCCGCGCGTGCAACGTCACCGGTGGTATCCGGGGGTTGGGCCGACTGCCGCCTGCGAGCGGGTGGCAAAAAGGCTCGAGAGCCGTCGTCAGCGGGCGCAGCGAGAAGTTGGTGGCCGCCGACGCGGAGGCACTCGGCGGCGCCGAGCGGGTGCTCGGGGTGGTCGCCGACAACGCCGACGCAGGGACACCGGACCGGCTCGTCGAAGCGGCGCACTGTGCTTCACAGCGGCTGGACGGGGTGCTCATCAGCGTCGGCGGTCCGCCGACGGGTACCTCGGATGTCATCAGCGGCGGCCAATGACGCATGCGCACGGTCGGCCATTTCATTCGGGGCTGGTGCGAAGGAGGGTCGAGCCGAGGTACTGAATGGCGCGCAGCGCGACTTCCAGATCGGTGTGCCCTTTCTGGACCGGGTGTCCCATGATTTCCTCGGCTTTCCGGATGCGGTACTGCACGGTGTTCTTGTGCAGAATTTGAACGCTGGCGGTAGCGGTATAACTGCAGCCGGTTTCCAGGAATACATGCACGGTCTCCCGAAGCCGTGCGGAGTTCTCGTCATCGACGGCCAACGGACCCAGGATGCCCCACGCCCAAGCGCGCATGTCGTCGATGTTCGTGGCCATCAAGGCGATGGGAGCGACAGCGGAGAAGTCGGTGAACTGGGGGGCTGGACTGGCCGCTGCCGCAAGTTCCTGCGTGCGCAGTGCCTGCCGGTGCGTGGAGCGGAATCCCTCGATGCCGTACCCGACGCATCCAGCGCACACGTGCACGGAAGGATCGCAGAGCTCGATCACATTCGACAGCTGTTCCAAGGAGACGTCGCTGCGCGAGCCGAACGGCAGCCAAGCCCAGGACAAAACGGCATCTCGGGGGACGAACAGCGGCCTGGTGGGGCAGTCGAGCTTCCGGGCGATCTCGTTGGTGATCCGGTCGAGCAGAGCAAGTCCCGCACCCTCACCCTTCAGCATGGGCAACCAGACCACCAGCCCGAGGTGGTTCTGCGGGAGCCGGTAACCAAGGGCTGGTTCAGCCCAGTTGAGGTCGACATTCTTCTCGGTGAGGATGTCTCGCACGCGCGCGGCGCGCGCGGCGGTCTGGCTCAGCAGCCAGTGATCGCGTTCCTGTTGGTAGACCACGACGACATGCTCGGTCACCCGGTCGTTGTAACCGAAGGCCACCTGCAGCATGCGTCGGGTGGTCGCGGTGGAGAGAGCCTCGTCGGCGACCTGCCGGGTGAGTTCGTCCAGGCACCACTGCAGAAAACGCCAGTGGCCGAACCTGTGGGCCCTGATCAGCGTGGTGAGGGGGATGTCCCTCTGAGCCAGCCTCCTGGCGAACTCAAGAGCAGCTGGAGGCCCCTCGATCTTGTCCAGAGGAATCTCGTTCTCGAAAACGTGCAGCAAAGTGGCGGAATTTTCCGCGATGGTCGCCTGCAGGATTTTAGTGAGGGTTGCGTCGCCCCTGAGCTCCGGAATCTCGGCAAGAACATACTCCTCTGTGTCGCGGCAGAATTCCGGGAGGCGTGACCCAACGTTCTCTGCGACCACAGACAGTTGTTTTGCGGCCTCTGGATGCTCCGCAGCCATACCTCAATCCTACAGGGTGGTCCGTTACCTATCCGCTTCTTCGGGACGCGATAGGCCGCACTCCGGCGAGCCTGCGCGAATACTGCAGACGGATTGGTTCATCGGCACCAATTCCAACCCGAAGGTCGTACCGCGCGCCCAGTGGCTCTCGTGCGGTCCACGCCTAGCCTCTAACAGACGGGACCGTCCGGCGCACG
Organism: Streptomyces sp. NPDC001970; assembly: GCF_053594115.1. Taxonomy (NCBI): domain Bacteria; kingdom Bacillati; phylum Actinomycetota; class Actinomycetes; order Kitasatosporales; family Streptomycetaceae; genus Streptomyces; species Streptomyces sp. NPDC001970. Next base: position 9,270 of record NZ_JBSFDW010000034.1, read on the forward strand.
ACCTGGAGGGGGATCGACTGGCCTTCAACCCGTCGCTCGACAACCACCCGAGGGGTGATCCGCGTTGACCGATACTCTCCGATACAGCCTCACAGAGCCGCTGAGCCCTCGAGAGGTGCCCGACTCTGCGATTGCGATGATCGACGGCGAGGGGACGGTGGTCGGTTGGACGAACACCGCGCAGCGGCTCGTCGGTTACGCGGCCGGGGAAGTGGTGGGCCGACCCGCCTGGTTCGTGCTGCCGTTTCTCCAGAACGCACTGCAAGTATGGCCGGCCTGCGAGCAGCGCCGCGCCCGGGGCGGTTGGTCCGGCACGGCGACGATCCATCACCGCGACGGCCACACACTCCATGTAAGCGTGCGTGTCTCGCTGCTGTGGGGGCGCGACGGAGCAGTCCACTGGCTCGTCTCCGCCACCAATATCGCCGCGCTTTCCGCGATGGAGATCGCCGGATCGGTGCGGGAGTCGCTTCTCACCCACACACCGATCGGCATCGTGGTGCGTGACGTGGATCTGCGTTGTGCCTGGGTCAACGACGTCACCGAACTTCAGGACGGCGTCCCTCGTGACCGGCGGCTCGGACGGCGCCTCCCGGACTCGCTGCCCGGCTTCGAATCCGAGGCGCTCGAAGCGACGATGCGCCAGGTGCTGAGCAGCGGCAAGACCGCGGTCCATGAGTTCCGGGCATGGCCGCCGGCGGATCAGCGCCGGGAGCACGCCTTCGCGGTCTCGTTCTTCTGCCTGAGTGACGCCGATGGCCGGCCACTGGGGGTGTGCTCCATGAGCGTGGATGTCACCGGCAACCGGAGGGCCCGCGAGCGGCTCGCCATCCTCAGCGAGGCCAGCACCCGGATAGGCAGCACCCTGGACGTGATGCAGACCAGCCAGGAACTGGCCGACCTCGCCGTGCCTCTCCTGGCTGACTACGCCGTCGTCGACCTGGCCGAGTTCGTCCCGCTCGGGGAAGAACCTGTCGCCCGCATCAGCCCGACGGGGCAGGGCAGCACGGCTTTTCGCCGCGCCGGCCTGGCCTCGATCCACCCCGGGACTCCCGAGTCGCCTTGGACACGCGGTGAGCCGATCTTCGTCCCGCCGACCTCCCCCTGGATCAGTGTGCTGTCCTCCGGCGCCTCTTACCTGCAACCCACCCTGGACACCTCTCCTGGTACATGGGTCGACAACGACCCCGCGCGGGCGCAGGCCATCCGTGAAAACGGGATGCATTCCATGATGCTCGTCCCCATCCGCGCGAGGCACGCCACGCTGGGTGTGGCCTTGTTCATCCGTACCGAGGAACCGACGCCGTTCCAGGAGGACGACATGCTCCTTGCCGAGGAACTGGTCACCAGGGCCGCACTGTCACTGGACAACGCTCGCCAGTACACCCGCGAGCACACAGCGGCCCTCGCGCTTCAACGCAAGCTGCTTCCGTGCGGCGTGAGGGACAGCGCGGCGATCGAGGCGGCCTCGCGCTACTTGCCGGCCGACGTGGACAACGGTGTGGGAGGCGACTGGTTCGATGTGATCCCGCTGTCCGGCGCCCGGGTGGCGCTGGTTGTCGGGGATGTGGTCGGGCACGGCATCAACGCCGCAGCGACCATGGGAAGGCTCCGAACGGCCGTACGCACGCTGGCGGACATGGATTTGCCCCCCGTCGAGTTGCTGTCCCACCTCGATGACACGGTCCGGCGCCAGACCGAGGAAGACGACGACGCCTGCGACGGAAGCCCCGTGATCATCGGCGCCACCTGTCTCTACGCCGTCTACGACCCGGTCACCCGGCGGTGCACGATGGCTCGGGCTGGGCACCCTCCGCCCGCTGTCGTCGACCCGCAGGGAAAGGTCACGTTCCCCGACCTCCCGACCGGAGCCCCCCTCGGCGTCGGCTCGGTCCCCTTCGAGGCCGTGGAGATGGAACTGCCCGAGGGGACCCTGCTCGCCCTCTACACCGACGGCCTGGTCGAGACCCGCGACCGGGACATCGACATCGGAATGCGGCAGCTGGGCGCCACCCTGGCAGCCCAGCCCCGTCGGCCCCTGGACGACCTCTGCTCCTCAGTGATCGAGGCACTGCCGACCCAGTCACCCACCGACGACGTCACCCTGCTCCTGGCCCGGACTCGTGCTTTGAATCCGTGCCAGACCGTGGCCTGGGACCTGCCCCGGGACCCGGCCGTCGTCAGCAGTGCCCGCAGCCTGGTGTGCCGGCAACTGACCCGGTGGGGGTTGGAGAGCCTGATCGCAGACACGGAGCTGATCGCCAGCGAACTGGTCACCAACGCGATCCGTCACGGCGCCGGGTCCATTGCCCTGCGCCTGATCAAACACCGGCTGCTGACCTGCGAAGTATCCGATGCCGGCAGGACCTTCCCATGCCTTCGTCACACCCGCAGCACAGATGAGGACGGCCGCGGCATCCTCCTCGTCTCCCAGCTGTCGCGAAGGTGGGGCTGCCGCTGGACAACGGGCGGCAAGGTCGTCTGGGCTGAACAAGATCTGCCCGGGCATGATGGAAAGGATCTGGTATGAACCTCGCATCCCACCTGGTGAACAGCGCCCGGATTCATCCGGATCGCGCCGCGCTCCGTCTCGGGGACGCCGCTGTCTCCTATCGCATGCTCGACCAGGGCAGTGCCCGCATGGCCGGACTGCTCCACGACCGGGGCGTGAAACCCGGGGACCGAGTTGCGATCATGCTGCCCAACGTGCCCGAGTTCGCCCTCGCCTACTTCGGCGTACTCCGGGCCGGCGGCATCGTGGTCCCGATGAACCCCCTGCTCAAGTCGCGCGAGGTCGCCTACTACCTCGGTGACTCAGGTGCCCGGCTCCTGTTCGCCTGGCACGCCTTCGCCGACGAGGCACGGACCGGTGCGCAGCAGGCCGAGGCCGAGGCGGTCGTCGTCGGTCCCGGCGAATTCGACGAGCTGCTGGTGTCCGGGCCACCCGTCGAGGACTTGGTCGACCGGCACGAGGACGACACCGCGGTGATTCTCTACACCTCGGGAACGACCGGTCAGCCGAAGGGCGCCGAACTGACCCACGCCAACCTCACCCGCAACTGCGACATCGTGGCCACCGAGCTGTTGCTCACCGCCAACGACGTGATCTTCGGTGGGCTGCCACTGTTCCACGCGTTCGGACAGACCTGCACGCTCAACGCCGCCGTCGCCTCCGGCGCGTGCCTCACGCTCCTGCCGCGCTTCGACGCCGGGAAGGCACTGGGAATCCTCGGCGAGCACGGGGTGACCGTCTTCGCCGGGGTGCCCACGGTGTTCAGCAGGCTGTTGCAGCCTCCGGACCGGGACACCTACGACGTGTCGAGGCTGCGGCTGTCCCTCTCTGGCGGCGACGCGATGCCGGTCCAGGTGCTGCACGACTTCCAGGCCGCGTTCGACTGCGTCGTGCTCGAAGGGTATGGGATGTCGGAGACCTCGCCCGTCGCCTCGTTCAACAGCCTGCAGGCCGGACCCAAGCCCGGTTCGGTCGGCACCCCGGTCCGGGGCGTCGAGATGCGGGTGGTCGACAAAGGCACGGAGGTACCGCAGGGTGACACCGGTGAGATCGCGATCCGCGGGCACAACGTGATGAAAGGGTATTGGCAACGCCCCGAGGAGACCGCCGCCGCGATCCGGGACGGTTGGTTCTACACCGGGGACCTCGGCCGGGTCGACCAGGACGGATACTTCTGGATCGTCGGACGGACGAAGGACGTGATCATTCGGGGCGGGTACAACGTGTACCCCCGCGAGGTCGAAGATGTGCTGTACGAGCATCCGGCGGTCGCCGACGCCGCGGTCATCGGCCTGCCCAACCCCGATCTCGGTGAGGAGGTCGGGGCGGCGGTCGTTCTCAAGCCGGGCGCCCGAACGACGGCCGAGGAACTGCGTGAGTACGTCAAGCGTCAGGTCGCCGCCTATAAGTATCCGCGGAAGGTATGGATCGCGGACGCACTGCCGAAGGGACCGACCGGCAAGATCCTCAAGAGGGAGATCGTTCCGCCGACCGAGCCGGACAGGCGATGAGTCGACTGGGCCGGCATGGGTCTGCGATCCGTCCGACGCCCGAGCCGGTGTGTGGAGCGGGCCTGCGTGCACGGACCTGGGAGGCCCCCAGCTCCAGCACGTCCTTCGCGGCGGCCGTGCGGAACACCTCGGCGGCATGGAGGGCAGGCGCGGAAGGCTGCTCGCCGTACATGCCAGGGTGAGCGGCACAGGTGCGTTGCCAGTGCCGCTGCTGAGCCTCGGCCCTCCGGCTTCAGCTCGTGCTTCTGCTCTTCCGCCACGGTCCGGTCCTCCCGGCATCCCCGTGTGCGTCAGCCTGGAGTGCCCCGGTACTCGATCGATGACGGCAGGCGCCGCACCATCGGTACCCGGCCAGGGCCAGTGCCGGTCAGGCCGGGCGGTTGCGTGCGTAGTGGCGCTGCGCCTTGGCGCGGTTGCCGCAACCCGCCATGGAGCACCAGCGCCGGGTGCCGTTCTTGGACACGTCGTAGAAGTGCAGCAGGCACTCGTGGTTCGCGCACGGGCGGATCCGGTCGGGGCGGTCGGCGAGCAGGCGCAGCCAGTTCTCGGCCGCCGACCAGGCCGGCAGCCAGGACGGGTCGTCCACCTCGGCGTCGTCCTCCGGCCGCCCGCCGGAGCCCAGCAGGTGGCGGACACGCCCGTGCTCCAGCACCGCATTGAGCGCGTCGACGGCCTCCGCCGAGGGCTGCGCGGGCGAGGCGACGAGCGCGTCGAGCGCCGCCCGGGCCTGGAGGAGCCGATCCAGCGTGTCACGGCCGGCCGGAACGGGGCGGTAGCCGAGTGCCTCGCGCACGAGAGGGCTGCCGAGCCATACGGACAGGCCGTCGACGGAGTCCAGCAGGTCGTGGCGGCCGTCCGTATCCATCCAGCGGGTGTTGAGGAGATCGACGGAGAGGGGCTCGCCGGTCAGCGGCCGGGGGTCGGCCTCGATGGTGGGCGGCACAGGAAGATCCCTCCTTCGCGGTGGACAGGGCGCACGGGGCGTCGCAGTCTGTCCACAATAACCGGTCATGCCTTGATCAGCAGTTGACGTTCCGGGTACGAAGAAGGGCCCGGGTGCCGTGCACCCGGGCCCTTCTTCGTCGTACGGATGTGGCCGCGTCAGCCGTTACGGCAGCTGTGCCGAAGCCCGCGCCTCACGTCGGTTGTCCCGGAACGTGTTCACCCGCCGCGCCGTGGCGAAGAGCGGGATCGTCGCCGCCAGCACGATCTGCAGCGCGCAGCCGGTCTGGAGCAGCAGCTGGCCGCCCGGCGCGTCGAACGCCCACGCCGCGAGCAGTCCCATCGCCGCCACGATCCAGCTGAGCATCGCCACCGCGAGGACTCCGCGCGGCTTCGGGTACTCGACCCGGCTCACCATCAGCCAGGCCGTGCCGATGATCGCGAGGAGCGTCGGGATGAACGGCAGCTCGAGGAGCACGATCGAGACGACCGTCAGCGCGCCGAAGGGGCTCGGCATGCCCTGGAACATGCCGTCCTTCATCGTCACGCACGAGAATCTGGCCAGTCGCAGCACGACCGCGAGCAGCACCACGATCGCGGCGACCGCCGAGACCTTCTGGTGGGCGTCGTCGGCGACCATCCCGTACACGAGGACGAAGTACGCCGGGGCCAGCCCGAAGCTGATCAGGTCGGACAGGTTGTCCAGCTCCGCGCCCATCGGCGAGCTGCGCAGCTTGCGTGCCACGAGCCCGTCGCAGAGGTCGAAGACCGCCGCGCAGAGCATGAGGATCACGGCGGTGGCGGCGGAGTGCCGGGCCATGCCGCTCTCGTCGCTGCCGACGAGATGGGGGATCAGGATCCCGGTGGTGGTGAAGTACACCGCCATGAATCCACACGTCGCGTTGCCGAGCGTGAGCGTGTCCGCTATCGAGAGCCGGAGGGAGAGGGGCATCTCCTCGGCTTCGTCGGCGGCCCCGGGCGTGGACACGGACTCGGAGCCCTCGGCATCCGAAGCCCAGCCCGCCTGTGTCTCGGGATCAATCACGGTCAATGCGAGTCACCCCCGCAGTCGTGGCCTGGCCGACCTCGACAGCGACCTCGACACCTGCGGGAAGGTAGATGTCGACCCGCGAGCCGAAGCGGATCAGGCCGATGCGCTCACCCTGCTCGACCTTGGTGCCCTGCGGGATGTAGGGAACGATGCGACGGGCGACGGCGCCCGCGATCTGCACCATCTCGATGTCACCGAGCTCGGTGTCGAAGTGCCAGACAACGCGCTCGTTGTTCTCGCTCTCCTTGTTGAACGCCGGGACGAATCCGCCGGGCACGTGCTCGACGGACGTCACCGTTCCGGCGAGCGGAGCGCGGTTGACGTGGACGTTCAGCGGGCTCATGAAGATGGCGACGCGGGTGCGCCCGTCCTTCCACGGCATGATGCTCTGCACCACACCGTCGGCCGGGGAGATGACCCGGCCCTGGGCGATCTCGCGCTCGGGGTCGCGGAAGAACCACAGCATGCCCGCCGCGAGTGCGGTGATGGGCACGGCGATGGCCGCGGCGCGCTTCGACCGGCGCGCACGCGCCAGGCTCAGGGCCGCGGTCGCGACGGTCGGCAGGAGCCACGGCGATGCTCCGCGCGCGAGGCGGACACGGCCGCGAGGTGCAGAGGTTTGGCTGTGGGGCATGGATGACCTTCGTAGCGGATGATGCCGCGCTGGCAACAGGGGGACGGCGGCTTTCCGGCGATGCTATCGGTTGCGGACCGCAACTGGGCAAGCCGGAACTCGAGTCGGCGGCCGGAAGGCGATGACAGGGTGTGATCTTCTTCGCGGCCGAACCGACTCAAAAGCGACGATCAGCCCTGGAAGCGGTACTCCTCGAGGAGCCGACGACCAATGATCATTTTCTGGATCTCGGCGGTACCTTCGCCGATCAACAGCATCGGAGCCTCGCGGTAGAGGCGCTCGATCTCGTACTCCTTGGAGAAGCCGTAACCGCCGTGGATACGGAAGGCGTCCTCGACGACTTCCTTGCAGTACTCGGACGCGAGGTACTTCGCCATCCCTGCCTCCAGGTCATTTCGTTGCCCGGAGTCCTTTTTGCGTGCTGCGTTGACCATCATGGCATGGGCGGCCTCGACCTTGGTAGCCATCTCGGCGAGCTTGAACTGAATGGCCTGATGCTGCGCGATCGGCTTTCCGAAAGTGTGACGCTGCTGGGCATAAGAGACGCCCAGCTCGAAGGCGCGCTGGGCGACGCCACAGCCACGCGCCGCCACGTTCACGCGCCCGACTTCCACCCCGTCCATCATTTGGTAAAACCCTCGGCCCGTGGTGCCGCCGAGAACCCGATTGGCCGGAATGCGCAGTCCGTCCATGATGAGCTCGGTCGTGTCGACGCCCTTGTAGCCCATCTTGTCGATCTTCCCCGGGATGGTGAGGCCGGGCCGGACCTCTCCGAAGCCGGGCTCCTTCTCGATCAGGAAGGTCGTCATCGACTTGTGCGGGGCGGTGCCCTCGGGGTGCCCTTCGTCACTCCGGACGAGCACCGCGACGAGGGTCGACGTGCCGCCGTTCGTCAGCCACATCTTCTGGCCGTTCAGGACGTACTCGTCGCCGTCCTTCACCGCCTTCGACGTGATCGCCGACACGTCCGAGCCGAGGCCCGGCTCGGACATCGAGAACGCGCCGCGCACCTCGCCGGCCGCCATCCGGGGCAGGAAGTAGTCCTTCTGCTCCTCGGTGCCGTGCTGCTTCAGCATGTACGCCACGATGAAGTGCGTGTTGATGATGCCCGAGACGGACATCCAGCCACGCGCGATCTCCTCGACGCACAGCGCGTACGTGAGCAGGGACTCGCCCAGGCCTCCGTACTCCTCCGGGATCATCAGGCCGAAGAGCCCGAGCTCCTTGAGGCCGTCGACGATCTGCTGCGGGTACTCGTCGCGGTGCTCCAGCTCCGTCGCGACCGGAAGGATCTCCTTGTCGACAAAGTCCCGGACGGTCGACAGGATCTCCTGCTGGATGTCGGTCAGACCAGCGGTCTGGGCGAGTCGGGCCATGACTACTTCTCCGCCTTCTTCGAGGGCTCGATCAGCTCCGGGCGGCCCGGCTGCTCGCCGCCGCGCTCCTTGATGTACGTCTCGGTGGGGACCATCACCTTGCGGCGGAACACGCACACGAGCGTGCCGTCCTGCTTGTAGCCCTTGGTCTCGACGTAGACGATCCCGCGGTCCGACTTGGACCGGGAGGGCGTCTTGTCGAGGACGGTCGTCTCGCCGTAGATCGTGTCGCCGTGGAAGGTCGGCGCCACGTGCCGCAGCGACTCGATCTCCAGATTGGCGATGGCCTTGCCGGAGACGTCCGGCACGGACATGCCGAGCAGCAGCGAGTAGATGTAGTTGCCCACGACGACGTTCTTCCCGAAATCTGTCGTCTTCTCCGCATAGTTGGTGTCCATGTGGAGCGGGTGGTGGTTCATCGTCAGGAGGCAGAAGAGGTGGTCGTCGTACTCCGTGACCGTCTTCCCGGGCCAGTGCTTGTAGACCGCCCCGACCTCGAACTCCTCGTACGTACGTCCGAACTGCATGATGCTCAGGCCTCCGGGACTTCGAACTTCGAGGTGCGGGTCATACCGGCGGCGCGGCCCTTGCCGGAGATGACCAGGGCCATCTTGCGGCTGGCCTCGTCGATCATCTCGTCGCCGAGCATCGCGGAGCCCTTCTTCCCGCCGGCCTCGGACGTGCAGTACTCGTACGCGTCCAGGATCAGCTCGGCGTGGTCGAAGTCCTCCTGGGAGGGCGAGAAGAGCTCGTTGGCCGCGGCGACCTGGTCCGGGTGGAGCACCCACTTGCCGTCGAAGCCGAGGGCGGCGGCCCGCTGGGCGACGGCGCGGTAGCCCTCCTGGTTGCGGATCTGCAGGTAGGGGCCGTCGATCGCCTGGAGGTTGTTGGCGCGGGCGGCCATCAGGATCTTCATCAGGATGTAGTGGTAGGCGTCGGCGTCGTAGCCGGGCGGCTGCTCGCCGACGACCAGGGACTTCATGTTGATGGAGGCCATGAAGTCGGCCGGGCCGAAGATGATCGTCTCGACGCGCTGCGAGGCCGTGGCGATCGCGTTGACGTTGTTGAGGCCCTGGGCGTTCTCGATCTGCGCCTCGATGCCGATCTTGCCGACCTCGAAGCCCATGGTCTTCTCGATCTGGGTCAGCAGGAGGTCGAGGGCGACGATCTGCTCGGCGTCCTGGACCTTCGGCAGCATGATGCAGTCGAGGTTCTGGCCCGCGCCCTCGACGACGGTCACGACGTCCCGGTACGTCCAGTGGGTCGTCCAGTCGTTGACCCGCACGACGCGCGTCTTGCCCGTCCAGTCGCCCTCGTTGAGGAACTTGACGATGGTGTGCCGCGCCTCGGGCTTGGCCAGTGGCGCGCACGCGTCCTCCAGGTCGAGGAAGACCTGGTCGGCCGGCAGCCCCTGGGCCTTCTCCAGGAAGCGCGGGTTCGAACCGGGGACCGCGAGGCAGGAGCGGCGCGGGCGCAGCCGGTTCACGGGGGACGGCGTGGTCATGCGGGGACCTCCAGAGGGTCGAGCTTGTTCGCTTTCCGGATCTCGTCGACGATACGGCCGATGATCTCCGTGATACCGAAGTCCTTCGGGGTGAAGACGGCGGCCACACCCGCACGCTTCAGGTCCTCGGCGTCGCTGTTCGGGATGATCCCGCCCACGATCACCGGGATGTCGGACGCGCCCGCCTCACGCAGGCGCGACAGTACGTCAGGCACCAGCTCGGCGTGCGACCCGGACAGGATCGACAGGCCCACGCAGTGCACGTCCTCCGCGAGGGCGGCGTTGACGATCTGCTCGGGCGTGAGCCGGATGCCCTGGTAGACCACCTCGAAGCCCGCGTCGCGCGCCCGTACGGCGATCTGCTCGGCACCGTTGGAGTGCCCGTCCAGGCCGGGCTTGCCGACCAGCAGCCGCAGCCGGCCCGAGGCCAGCTCGTCGGCGGTACGGGCCACCTTCTCGCGTACGAGAGCCATCGGGGTGCCCTCCTCGGCGGTCACCGCGACCGGCGCGGACGAGACGCCCGTGGGAGCACGGTACTCGCCGAAGACGTCCCGCAGCGCCCACGCCCACTCGCCGGTGGTGACACCCGCGCGGGCGCACTCGACGGTGGCGGCCATCAGATTGCCGTCACCGGCCGCCGTGGCCTTCAGGGCGGCCAGCGCCTCCTGGGCGCGGCCCTCCTCGCGGTTGTCACGCCACTCGTGGAGCTTCGCGACGACACGGGCCTCGTTCGCCGGGTCGACCGTCATGATCGCGGTGTCGAGGTCCGCGGTGAGCGGGTTGGGCTCGGTGGTCTCGAAGATGTTGACACCGACGATCTTCTCGTCACCGGCCTCGATCCGGGCGCGCCGCTCGGCGTGCGAGGACACCAGCTGCGACTTCAGATAGCCGGACTCGACGGCCGCCATCGCGCCGCCCATCTCCTGGATGCGGTCGATCTCGGCGAGCGACTCCTCGACCAGGGCGTCCACCTTGGCCTCGATGACGTGCGAGCCCGCGAAGATGTCCTCGTACTCCAGCAGATCGCTCTCGTGCGCGAGCACCTGCTGGATGCGCAGCGACCACTGCTGGTCCCAGGGCCTGGGCAGGCCCAGTGCCTCGTTCCACGCCGGGAGCTGCACGGCGCGGGCGCGGGCGTCCTTCGACAGGGTCACGGCCAGCATCTCGAGGACGATGCGCTGGACGTTGTTCTCCGGCTGGGCCTCGGTCAGGCCGAGGGAGTTGACCTGGACGCCGTAGCGGAAGCGGCGCTGCTTGTCGTTCTCGATGCCGTAGCGCTCGCGTGTCACCTTGTCCCAGATGCGGCCGAAGGCGCGCATCTTGCACATCTCCTCGATGAAGCGGACCCCGGCGTTCACGAAGAAGGAGATACGGGCGACGACGTCGCCGAACTTCTCCGCCGGTACCTGCCCCGAGTCACGGACCGCGTCCAGGACGGCGATCGCCGTGGACATCGCGTAGGCGATCTCCTGGACCGGCGTGGCCCCGGCCTCCTGCAGGTGGTAGCTGCAGATGTTGATCGGGTTCCACTTGGGGATGTTCGCCACCGTGTAGGTGATCATGTCGGTCGTCAGGCGCAGTGACGGCCCGGGCGGGAAGACGTGCGTCCCGCGCGACAGGTACTCCTTGACGATGTCGTTCTGCGTCGTCCCCTGGAGCTTGGCGATGGCCTCCTCGTCGAGACCTTGCTCCTCGGCGACCACCTGGTAGAGCGCCAGCAGCCACATCGCGGTGGCGTTGATGGTCATCGAGGTGTTCATCTGCTCCAGGGGGATGTCCTGGAACAGCCGGCGCATGTCACCGAGGTGCGAGACCGGGACCCCGACCCGGCCGACCTCGCCGCGGGCGAGGATGTGGTCGGGGTCGTAGCCGGTCTGCGTCGGCAGGTCGAAGGCGACCGAGAGGCCGGTCTGACCCTTGGCCAGGTTGCGCCGGTACAGCTCGTTGGACGCCTCTGCCGTGGAGTGGCCGGCGTACGTGCGCATGAGCCACGGCCGGTCCCTTTCCTTCCGCGCGTTCGCCTCCGGGCGCTCGTACCCGGTGTCGACGTTCCTCGGCCCGCGGTCGCTCGTTCCTCGCTCCCTTGCCCTCGTCTCTTTCGACACCGGCGCGCCCTTTGGCTCAGTCGCGTTCTGACGCTCTGTCATCTGACGGACCTCTGACTCAGACGTTCCGGAAGCGGTTGATGGCGTCGAGGTGCTTGGCGCGCATCTCCTCGTCGCGCACGCCCAGGCCCTCGCGGGGTGCCAGCGCGAGCACGCCGACCTTGCCCTGGTGCAGGTTGCGGTGCACGTCGTACGCGGCCTGACCGGTCTCCTCCAGGGAGTAGACCTTCGACAGGGTGGGGTGGATCTTGCCCTTGGCGATCAGGCGGTTGGCCTCCCACGCCTCGCGGTAGTTCGCGAAGTGCGAACCGATGATCCGCTTCAGCGACATCCACAGGTAGCGGTTGTCGTACTCGTGGTTGTAGCCCGACGTGGAGGCACAGGTGACGATGGTGCCGCCCTTGCGCGTGACGTACACGGAGGCGCCGAAGGTCTCGCGGCCCGGGTGCTCGAAGACGATGTCGACGTCCTCGCCGCCCGTGAGATCGCGGATGCGCTTGCCGAAGCGCTTCCACTCCTTCGGGTCCTGGGTGTGCTCGTCCTTCCAGAACTTGTAGCCCTCGGCGTTGCGGTCGATGATCGCCTCGGCGCCCATGGCCCGGCAGATGTCGGCCTTCTGGTCGCTGGAGACGATACAGATCGGGTTGGCGCCGCCGGCCAGCGCGAACTGGGTGGCGTACGAGCCGAGCCCGCCGCTCGCGCCCCAGATCAGGACGTTGTCGCCCTGCTTCATCCCGGCGCCGTTGCGGGAGACCAGCTGGCGGTACGCGGTGGAGTTGACGAGCCCGGGGGCCGCCGCCTCCTCCCAGCTCAGGTGTTTCGGCTTGGGCATGAGCTGGTTCGACTTGACCAGGGCTATCTCCGCCAGGCCGCCGAAGTTGGTCTCGAAGCCCCAGATGCGCTGCTCGGGGTCGAGCATCGTGTCGTTGTGGCCGTCCGAGCTCTCCAGCTCGACGGAGAGGCAGTGCGCGACGACCTCGTCACCGGGGTGCCAGGCGTTGACGCCGGGGCCGGTGCGCAGGACGACGCCCGCGAGGTCGGAGCCGATGATGTGGTACGGCAGGTCGTGGCGCCTGGTGAGCTCGGAGAGCTTTCCGTAGCGCTCCAGGAAGCCGAAGGTCGAGAGCGGCTCGAAGATCGAGGTCCAGACGGAGTTGTAGTTGACCGAACTGGCCATGACCGCGACCAGCGCCTCGCCGGGGCCGAGCTCCGGGACGGGCACGTCGTCGAGGTGGAGTGACTTGCGCGGGTCCTTCTCGCGCGTGGTCAGGCCCGAGAACATCTCGGTCTCGTCCTTGTGCACGGTCACCGCACGGTACGACTCGGGGAGGGGGAGTGCGGCGAAGTCGGCGGACGTCGTGTCCGGCGACTGGATCGCGTCCAGGATTTCCTTCACGGTGTTGCCTCCGGCGAAGAGCGTTCGACTTCGGGAACGCTGAGGGGAACGTCGGGGAAGTGCTGCTGTGGAGGTGCCGTCGGTTCGGCGGGGGTGGTGCTGTGGCAGCGCTTTTGTGGGCGCGGGAGGTTGCCTGTGACGCAGGCGTCCGGGCGCGCGAGCCGGGAGGCTTGCGGGGACAGCCGACGTACGACAGTTGTCTGCACGCCGGCCGCCCGGACAACATCAACGTATGGCACGCCGTGCCAGGCCGCAAGACACTGGGTGCCAACAATTTCACTCAGATGCAATCCGGCCGTCACAGATGAGCGATGATCGATCGCGCGTTCCGATGTGGATCGGACAGGTTCACGCCGTGGATGCCGGAGATTCGGAAGCGCGGTTCATGATCGCCCGGAAGATCACCCCCCAAAGAGAGCAAGGAACAACGTTGTCATCGACTCTTTCGTCACCGTCTCGTCGGACGCTGCTGGCCGCGGGCGTCGCCGGCGCCGCCGGCGCCGCAACCGCACTGCTGGGCGCCGGGCCGGCCGCCGCCGCGGCCCTCAAGTCGACCGCCGGCGTGCGTGTCCTGACCTACAACATCCACCACGGAGCGAGCGGTGCCGAGGTCTTCGACCTGGAGCGCGTTGCCAAGGTGATCGAGGCGGTGCGCCCCGACATCGTCGGTCTGCAGGAGGTCGACCGCCACTGGTCCGCGCGCAGCCAGTGGCTCGACCTTCCGGAGTGGTTCTCGGAGCGGCTGGGGATGCGCTACGTGTACGGCGCCAACCTCGACCTCGACCCGCTGGTGCCCGGCGATCCGCGTCGTCAGTACGGCACCGCGATCCTGACCCCTTGGCCGGTCAAGTCCTCGAGCAACACCCTGCTGCCCAAGCTGGGAACGCACGAGCAGCGCGGTCTGCTCCAGGCGGAGATCGTGGTCAACGGCTCCCGGGTGCGGTTCGCCAACACCCACCTGCAGCACAACGACGCCTTCGAGCGCCAGCTGCAGACCGCCAGGATCCGTGAGCTGCTCGGCGACGACGCCGACCGCACGATCCTCGTCGGCGACCTGAACGCCGTCCCCGGCACCCCCGAGATGCTGACCATGACCGGGTTCCTGAAGGACGCGTGGACCGAGGTGGGCTCGGGCGACGGGTACACCCACGACTCCGAGCACCCGCACGCCCGTATCGACTATGTGATGCACTCGTCCGACGTCCGGGCGGAGAGCGCGGCCGTGATCACGAGCGACCCGCTGGCCTCTGACCACCTCCCGGTCGCCGTGGATCTGCGGGTCGACAAGGGCCGCCACTGACCCCGGAGCCGTACCGCTCCGTTCCGCGGCACGGTACCGCGGTCAGCTCCGTCCGTGCAGCGCCTGCTCGATCGTGCGCATGACCTCCGGCAGCGGCGCATCCGTGCGGGCCACGGCCACCAGGACCTCGCCGGTCGACTGCACCTGGGCGGCCGGGCCACGGCCGGTGGCGGGGGTGCGGCCGGCGCCGATGCCCGTGCCGAAGGTGTCGCGGACGATGTCGAAGGCGTGGTCCAGCTGCGCCATCACGTCGCCCTGGCCCCCCGCCCGCAGCCAGCGGCGCAGCACATGGTTGTGCGCCGTGACGACGGCGGACGCCGCCACCTCGGCGAGCAGCGGGTCGTCGTTGCCGTCGTGGTGGTCGCGCTCGTCGAAGTGGCCCAGCAGATAGCGTGTGAACAGCCGCTCGTAGCGGGCCACCGAGGCGATCTCGCGCTCCCGCAGCGCGGGTACCTCCCGGGTGAGCCGGTAGCGCTCGACCGACACCGCGGGCGAGGACGCGTACATCTTCATGACTTCCTTGATGCCACGGCACACGGTGTCGAGCGGGTGCTCGTGCGCGGGAGCCGCGTTGAGCACCGCCTCGGCGCGTACGAGCGTGTCGTCGTGGTCCGGGAAGATCGCCTCTTCCTTGGAGCGGAAGTGGCGGAAGAAGGTCCGGCGCGCGACCCCCGCCGCCGCCGCGATCTCGTCGACGGTCGTCGCCTCGTACCCCTTGGTCGCGAACAGCTCCATCGCCGCCGTGGCCAGTTCCCGGCGCATCTTGAGCCGTTGAGCGGCTGCGCGGCTGCCTGCGGCGCTCTCCGGGGCCTCGGAGGCGGCGGTGGCACGGGGTGACTTGGCGGGGTGGGGCATGACCTGAACGTACTGCATCTGTGCAGGAGAGTGCGCCTCTGGGGGAGGGCCGCCCGAAGAGCGGAGCAGCCCTCCCCAGGGCCCCTGCGGCTCAGCGACGGGCATATTCGCGGAAGCCGCGCCCCGTCTTGCGGCCGAGGCAGCCCGCGGCCACCAGGTGCTCGAGCAGAGGAGCGGGGGCCAGGCCCGGGTCACGGAACTCGCGGTGGAGCACCTTCTCGATGGCGAGCGAGACGTCGAGTCCGACGACGTCGAGCAGCTCGAAGGGCCCCATCGGGTAGCCGCCGCCGAGCTTCATCGCGGTGTCGATGTCGTCGAGCGAGGCGTAGTGCTCCTGGACCATCTTGATCGCGTTGTTGAGGTACGGGAACAGCAGCGCGTTGACGATGAAGCCGGCGCGGTCGCCGCAGTCCACCGGGTGCTTCCTGATCTTCGTGGTGACCTCACGGACCGTGGCGTGGACGTCGTCCGCGGTCAGGACCGTACGGACCACCTCGACGAGCTTCATCGCCGGGGCGGGGTTGAAGAAGTGCATGCCGATGACGTCCTGCGGGCGCGAGGTGGCGCGGGCGCAGGCGACGACGGGCAGCGAGGAGGTGGTGGTGGCGAGCACCGCGCCCGGCTTGCACACCTTGTCGAGCGTGGCGAACAGCTGCTGCTTGATCTCCAGGTCCTCCGCGACGGCTTCCACGGCCAGGTCGACCTCGGAGAAGGCGTCGAGCGAGTCGGCCGGGGTGATCCGGGCCAGCGTCTCCTCGCGGGCCTCGGCGGTCATCCTGCCCTTGTCGACAGAGCGCGAAAGAGACTTGGCGATACGGGACTTGGCCGTCTCGGCCTTCTCCTGGCCGCGGGCGGCGAGGACCACGTCGTACCCGGCCTTGGCGAAGACCTCGGCGATGCCGCTCGCCATCGTGCCCGACCCGGCGACACCCACCGCGCGCACCGGACGGCCGCCGGCGGTCTGCGCGGCCTCCAGGGGCGTCAGCGCGTCGCGCACCACCGTGCCGCTGTCCGGCGCCTCGTAGGTGTAGAAGCCGCGGCCCGACTTGCGGCCGGTCAGGCCCGCCTCGCTGAGCTGCTTCAGGATCGGGGCGGGGGCGTGCAGCCGGTCCCCGGACTCGGTGTACATGGCGTCGAGGACGGTACGGGCGGTGTCGATGCCGATCAGGTCGAGCAGTGCGAGCGGGCCCATCGGGAGGCCGCAGCCGAGTTTCATCGCGGCGTCGATGTCCTCGCGGGAGGCGTACTTCGCCTCGTACATCGCGGCGGCCTGGTTGAGGTAGCCGAAGAGCAGACCGTCCGCGACGAAGCCCGGCCGGTCGCCGACCGCGACGGGCTCCTTGCCCAGGTCACGGGCGAGTGCGGTGACGGCCTCCACCGCCTGCGGGGCGGTCAGCACCGAGGAGACCACCTCGACGAGCTTCATCGCCGGGGCCGGGTTGAAGAAGTGCAGGCCCAGAACGCGCTCGGGGTGCGCAGAGTCGGCGGCGAGGCGGGTGACGGACAGGGCGTTGGTGCCGGTGGCCAGGATCGCGTCCGGGCGGAGGACGGCGTCCAGCTCGCGGAAGACCTGCTGCTTGGTCTCGTACGACTCGGGCACGACCTCGATCACGAGGTCCGCGTCCGCGGCCGCCTGCAGGTCGGAGAAGGTGCGGAAGCGTGCGAGGACGTTCCGGCGCTCCTCCTCGGTGATGCGCTCGCGCTCGACGGCGCGCGCGGTGGCGGCTTCGAGGGCGGTGACGGCGTGGTGGGCGGCGGCGTCGCTGATGTCGATGCCGATGACCTCGCGGCCGGCGCGGGCGAGGACCTCGGCGATGCCGGTGCCCATCGTGCCGAGGCCGACGACGGCGATGGTGGAGAGAGGGGTGTCCATCACGGGACTCCAGGAATGAGTGACGACTGAGGGAGGGCGCGCGTGCGCAAGGGGCGCGGAGATGCGCGGAGGTGCGTGTCGCGGTGAGGCGCGCGGCGATGCGCGCCCTGGGGGCGACGGACTCTGTCCCGGAGTCGCGTCGTACAGAACTGCCGAACCGACAAGCTCCCCCATAGCCATACGGCAGGGGAGGTGCTCCGGACGGCTGCGTCACCAGGCCGCCGAGAGCTGCGGGTGTGACCCGCTCACATGAGGTTAACCCGTGAGTAATGAGCGCGCCAGCCCTGTGCGGATGTGATCTGTGCCGCGTGCTGCTGCTCTACGCTGCTGGGCATGGACGCGGATCTGCTCGACCTCGCCCGGCGTACCGAGGCGGAGCTGACCGGTCCCGCCGACGAGGAGCTGCACCGGCGGCTGACCGCCGCTGTGGACCTCGACGCGCTGGCCGCCGTGCTGACCGAGGGCGAACGCCCGTTATGGGCGCGCGAGATCGCCGCCTTCCGCCTCGGCTGTGCCGGGGACCACCGCGCCTTCGAGTCGCTCGTGCTGCTCCTCAACCACCGCGATCCCGAGCGCTGCGTCTCCGCCTCCTACGCCCTGACCCGCCTCGGCGACCCCCGCACCCCCCGCGCGGCCGCCGCCCTCGCCACCAATGAGCTGCGCGTCGCCTACGCCCTGCTCCCGGTCCGTCTCCTCACCCAGCTCCGCGCCCCCGAATCGGCCCCGGCTCTGATCACCACCCTGCAGCGGCGGCTGGCGCCGGGCGACCCTCACTGGCGCGTCGCCCTCGCCTGCGTCGAAGGCCTCGGAGCGCTCGCCGACGAACGCGCCCGCCCGGTTCTGGAGTCGGCCCTCGCTCACCCCCGGCTGTCCGCAGCCGCCTCCGCGGCGCTCAGCCGCCTCACGTAGCGGACCTCGGGTACCGCGACCCCGCCCACCTCGAACGGCTCCTCGGCACCGTCCGGTGCGAACCCGCCTTCTCGTAGAAGCGGCGCGCCGCCGACCAGCTCGCCGTTCTCGTCCAGGGCGATCTGACCGGATATCGCAATGAACCTGCCGGTGCCCATGACCACATGGGTGTAGCCGGTGCCGGGAACGACGCCGTCAGGGGCGTGGACGTGGCTGAGGTGCGAAGACCCGTCCGACGGCAGGTGCGAAGTCATCTCCCGCATTCTGGCGCACACCACTGACGGCGCCCCGGTCAGCGTGAGTGCCCGAGAGCCCGGTGCAGCGCCGCCCCGGTGCGGGCCTGGTCCGGCGTGCCGGCACGGGGCGCGGCCTTCAGGGGCTTCGGCTCCGGCGTGCGTGCGCAGACGGCGTCCGCCTCCCCGGTCGTGCTCGACGAGGGCACCCTGCCGGTGGCCAGATAGTCCGTCAGATAACGGTCCAGGCACCTGTTCCCACCCAGGGTGATCCCGTGGTTTCCGCCGCCCTGCTCGACGACCAGACGGGAACCGTGCAACTGGTGGTGGACGGCGACGCCGCCCTCGTACGGCGTCGCCGCGTCGTCCGTCGCCTGGAAGACGAGTACCGGGGGGAGGGCGACGTTCGAGACGTCCGTCGGGCGGAGCGGCGGGACGGGCCAGGTGGCGCAGGGTGCGTTGTACCAGGCGTTGTTCCAGGTGGAGAAGGGCGCCTTGGCGTGGAGCGCCCAGTTGTCGCTGCGCCAGAGCGACCAGTCCCTCGGCCACTCGGCGTCGCGGCACTGCACCGCCGTGTAGACGGAATAGCCGTTGTCGCGCTCACTGTCGGGCGCACCGAAGTTCTCGTACGCCTTCACCAGCGGAGCCGCGTCCTTGCGCGTCACGTACGCAGCGAACGCGTCGGCCAGGTGCGGCCAGTAGCCGTCGTAGTAGCCGCCCGGCAGGAACGTGTCCTCCAGTTCGCCGGGGCCGACCTTCCCGCCCGCCGGGGTCCGGCCCAGCGCATCCCGCATCGTGTACCACGCCGCCTCGACCTCGGCCGGGTCGCTGCCGAGCCGGTACGTCGCGTGGTGCCTGGCCACCCATGCGGCGAAGGCCTTGTGGCGGGCGTCGAAGGCGAGGTCCTGGGCGAGGTTGGCGTCGTACCAGACACCGTTCGGGTCCACCGCGGAGTCGAACACCGCGCGCCGCACCCGGTGCGGGAAGTGCTTGGCGTACACGGCACCCAGATACGTGCCGTAGGAGTACCCCAGGTAGGAGATCTGCGGGGCGCCGAGTGCCTGGCGGATGACGTCCATGTCCTTGGCCGTGCTCACGGTGTTCATATGGGGCAGCACGTCCCCGTACTTGGCGGCGCAGGCCTGGGTGAACGCCGCCGCCCGCGCCAGATTCGCATCCTCCGCCTGTTGCGCGTGCGGCACCGAGTCGGGTCGTACGGGCGCGAAGTGGCCGGGTTTGCAGTCGAGCGCCGGCCGGGAGGAGCCCACACCGCGCGGGTCGAAGCCGATGACGTCGTACTGCGCGGCGACCTTCGGGGGCAGCGAGGCCGCGACGAACCCGGCCAGTTCCACTCCGCTCCCACCCGGGCCGCCCGGGTTGACGAGCAGGGGCCCCTGGAAGGTCCTGGCGGTGTGCCGTACGCGGGACAGCGCGAGCGTGATCTGCCGCCCGCCCGGCTGCGCGTGGTCGAGCGGCACCTTCAACGCGGAGCATTCGAGCCTGGGATGCTCGTCCGTGGCACAGCTCCGCCAGGTCAGGGGGCTTGCGGGCCGTGGTTCCGCCGGTCCTGCGGTTGCCGCGGCCGGCACGCCCGCGAGCAGTCCGGTCACCGCCGCTCCGACGGCGACCAGCACTCCTGTGCGTCTGTACATACGGCCTCCCGTGGTGGCGGGGCGCGGCCCGGAGCGGCTCGGCCCCGGCGGCAGCGTTCCCGGATTCCCTCCCGGAAGGACACGTTCGGTACAGACTTGACCCGTTTGCTCCCCAAGCTGCGCCGTCGGCTGCTCAGAGCAGGGTGAGCTGCGTGGCTCCCGGCTCCGCGAGAGCCGGCTGCACGGGCGCCGGGATCCGCCGCGGCGTACCGCGCTGGGCCGGGCCGATGCCGAACTCCGTGGCGAGTTCGTGCACATGACGGGTGATGCGCCGCTGGTACCACTTGGGCGCGTAGGCCCCCTCCGCGTACAGCCGCTCGTACCGCCGCACCAGGTGCGGATGCTCCCGGCCCAGCCACGCCATGAACCACTCGCGCGCCCCGGGCCGCAGATGCAGCACGAGCGGTGTCACGGAGGTCGCCCCGGCTGCCGCGATCGCCCGTACGGTCGCCCGCAGGTGGTCGGGGTGGTCGCTCAGGAAGGGGATGACCGGTGCCATGAGCACCCCGCAGCCGATGCCGTGCTCGGTCAGGGTCCGTACGACGTCGAGGCGCCGCTCCGGTGACGGCGTCCCGGGCTCCACGGTCCGCCACAGCTCGCGGTCCGTGAACCCGACCGAAACGGAGATGCCCACCTCGGTGACCGCGGCGGCCTGGCGCAGCAGGTCCAGGTCGCGCAGGATGAGCGTCCCCTTGGTGAGGATCGAGAAGGGGTTCGCGTAGTCGCGCAGGGCGCCGATGATCCCCGGCATCAGCCGGTAGCGGCCCTCCGCCCGCTGGTAGCAGTCGACGTTCGTGCCCATCGCTACGTGCGCCCCCTGCCAGCGGCTCGAGCCCAGCTGGCGGCGCAGCAGCTCGGGCGCGTTGACCTTGACCACGATCTGGGTGTCGAAGTCCAGACCCGTGTCGAGGTCCAGATAGCTGTGGGTCTTGCGGGCGAAGCAGTACACGCAGGCATGCGTGCAGCCGCGGTACGGATTGACGGTCCACTCGAACGGCATCCGTGACGCCCCGGGCACCCGGTTCAGGATCGAACGTGCGCGCACCTCATGGAAGGTGATCCCGCGGAACTCCGGGGTGTCCGAGTCGTCGTCAACGGTGTATGAGAGGCCTAGCTGACCTGGTGCTCCTTCTCTCAAGCCGTCCCAGCGCATGGGCCCTCCGTAGGTGTAGGCGTTCGCACTTAGAATAGAACACCTGTTCCCATGTGGGGTCAAGCTTGTTCCAGGCATGAAGAAGGCCCCTCGACCGAAGTCGGGGGCCTTGTCTCACGTGGCCGCTTGGAGGAGCAGCCGCGACCGCCGGCATGTCGGTCACGCCTCTCCGCTGTCGGCCTCCGGTCGCTTCAGCACGCCACGTCCCCTTGTTGGGCAGGGTTGCGACAAGGCCCGCCCCCGAAGCTCCTTGACGGCCCGTCTGACCGTGTTCAGGGCCACGCCGTGATGCGCTGCCGGCTCGCGCTCAGGGGGAGCGTTGTGGCCGCTGAAGCGTCAACGACCCAGCGGCGGAGGGGCGCTACCGCCGGCTGGAGATCCGGGAGTTGGCCGGACAGCGCAGGGCGCTTCAGGTCCGCGTCCGGCGCGGTGAAGACTCGGTGGTCCTGCGGCTCGTCATCGCACGAACGGGACAGGGCCCGGGTGGGAGTGACTCTCCGGCCCGGGCCCTGTGCCCCGGCCGGGGGGCTTCAGGGCCGGGGGCCGCCGAGCGCGCCTTCGAGCATGGTGAGGAAGGAACGCAGGAGCGCGCTCAGGCGAGCCTGCCCGGCCGGGTCGAGGCCGGACAGGATGTCCCGTTCGTACGACAGCTGGGCGGGGAGGATGGCGTCGACCAGATCGCGGCCCGCGTCGGTGAGGCGGATATGGGCCATGCGGCGGTCGCGGGCGTCGCCGCGCCGCTCCACCAGGCCGCGTTCGGTCAGGGACTTGATCCGTTTGGTGACGGCTGCTCCGGAGGAGAAGGTCTCGCGGGCGAGCTCCCCGGGGGTCAGCTCGTGGCCGGTGCGGCGCAACGCGCCCAGCAGCTCGAATTCGGGGCGGGTGAGTCCTGCGCGGCGCAGCGGGGCGTCCTCGGCCTGCTGGAGCAGGGCGGCAGAGCGGTTGATCCGGCCGATGATCTCCATCGGGCCGGTGTCGATGTCCGGATGGACCGCCTGCCATTGGCGGACCACCGCGGCCAGGGTGTCGCCTGTCACCGCCTGGCCGTTCCCTGTCGTCATGCCCGTGCGCCCTCCACGTTCAGTCTCTCCCCGGAATGCAGTCCCTGCCGTCGTATTGTCGCGGCGAGCGTACGGTGTCCGGCGCGCTCGGTGCGGACGAGGCGCTCCTCGGGCAACGCGCGCTGCCACCATTCGCCGGCGGCGGCGTCGGCGCCGGCCCGCAGCTCGACGAGGGCGGCGGTGAGCCGGCGGCGAGCGGTCTCCAGGGCGCGCGGATCGGGGCGGTCCGCTGCGAGGACGCTCTCGGCGCGGTCACGGGCCGCGTCGATGGTGTCGAGGGCCCGCTGGAGCTGGTCCCCGACGCGCCGGTTGGTGACGGCCAGGGCCGCGACGATGCCGACGGCGGCACCGGTGAGCGTGTCCACGACGCGGTCCAGGATCAGCTCCCCGGGCTGCTGGAAGTGGGCGAACTCGGTGATCATCAGCGCCATCGGGGTCACGAAGACGCTGCAGAGCCAGTAGTTGCGGGCGGCGAGTGCCTCGGCGACGAAGTTGCAGGCGAGGCAGCACACCACGAGCGCGGCCTGGTTGAGGTGGGCGAGCGGCGCAATGAGCGCGAACACCAGGACACCGGCGAGGTTGCCCACCACGCGCTGCACTCCGCGGCTCCATGACAGCGTCATATTGGCCTGGTACAGCGATGCGGCGGTGACCAGGGCCCAGAAGGGGAGGCCGATGCCGAGGGCGAGTGAGACGTAGCCGGCGAGGGCGCAGCCGACGGCGGTACGCAGGGCGATGGGCAGCAGCAGGGAGCCCGGCCCGATCAGCCGCCACAACGGACGCCCGGGGGCCTCGAGTCCGGCCCGCACGCCGAGGAGCTCGTCCGCGTCGCCGCGGTCGAGACCGACGGGGTGCGGGACGGGCCGGTTACCGCGCAGCTCGTGGGCCCAGGCCCGCAGCTGTGCGGGGTCGGTGGCCGCGGGGGCGGCGAGGGTGACCTCGGCGCGTACGACGAGCCGTTCGAGGGAATGACGGACCGGGTTCCGGGCGCCGGCGGACAGCAGGCACTGCCAGGCGGCGTGCACGGCGCCGGCCGCCCCGGCGCGGGCCCGCTCATGGTCGGGTCCGGTGCCCCGGGTGGCGGCGTAGGCGGCAGCCGCGTTCAGGGCGCGGGCCGTGGCACGGCGCTCGGGGCCATGGGGGCGTACGAGGACGGGTGCCATGCCGACCAGCCAGGCGACGGCGCCCGCGCCGGCCGCCAGCGCGAGATGCCCGGGGACCTGGCCCAGCGTCTGGGGTGTGAAGAGACTCGCCGAACTGATGAAGGTGAAGATTATGTTGCCGGGCGGGCCGATGCGGCTGGCGTCGCACAGGGCCTTCTGGGCCGCCGCGAGCAGGGCGCCGACCGTGACGAGCACGACGGCGGAGTGCGTGAGCGACGCGGTGACCAGGGCGACGGCAACGCCCGCCAGCATCCCGAGGACGACCCTTGCCAGGGTCCGGGCCCGGGCGGCGTACGGGACGTTGTGGGCGAAGAGGGCGCAGAGCGACCCGGCCATCGTGTACAGCACCAGGTCGAGCCGGCCGAGAAGGAGCAGGGTCACGTTGGGCATGGCGGTGGACACCACCACGCTCGTCGACGGTTTGAACCAGATGTCGGACGGTGCGCCCAGGCGGAGTGCGCCGGCCAGGGGGAGGCGGCGGATTCGGTGGGTCTGAGATGTGGGGGTGGGTGCGCTACTGCTCCTGCTCATAGCCACAAAGATTAACAGGTGTTTTACTGAGAAAATAATCTTCTGACTCAACACCACCCCCGGTGTACCCGAGCGACCCCTCGGCCGGAGCTGATCGATGCCGTCTGGCCGGGTCCGCTGAACAAGGCCAGAGTCGGGAAACCGGGTGACGCCTCGAATGTTCGTGGATCGCTTGACGATCGGAACCTGGACATTTATTATCCAGGTCATGCGAACGGGTAAGGGTGTCGAATGGGCGGTGCACACACTGCTCAATCTGGCATGGCTGGGAGGCGGTGAGCCGGTGCCCACCGCACAGCTGGCCGCCGGCCACGAGCTGTCGCCGTCTTACCTGAACAAGCAACTGCAGCTGCTGGTCAAGGCCGGTCTGCTGGAATCCGCTCCGGGTGCGACGGGCGGCTTCCGGCTGGCCCGCCCCCTGGACACGATGTCGATGCTGGACGTGGTCCTCGCCATCGAGGGCGACGAGCCCCTTTTCCGCTGCAGCGAGATCCGCCAGTGCGGCACCATCGGCGAACGATGCCCGGACGGTGACTTCACCCGGCCGTGCTCGGTCAAGATCGCCATGGGGCGGGCCGAGGTGGCCTGGCGGAAGGCTTTGGCCGAGCAGAGTCTCGCCGACGTGCAGGCCAGGTCCGAGACGTACGTCCCCGCCATGGCGAAGCGTGTTCGCCAGGCACTCGGGCGCGACTGATCCCTTTTTCCGCGCGGTGTGACCGCGCATTTCTTCAGGAGGTGAATCTGGATGAAAAATATCCTGATTATCGGTGGTGGGTTCGCCGGCGTGTGGAGCGCCGCCGGCGCTGTACGCGCGGCACGCGCCCACGGTGTGCCGCAGTCGGAACTGCAGGTCACGCTGGTCAGCAGCGGCGACGACCTGGTGATGCGTCCACGGCTCTACGAGGCCGATCCGGAGCGGATGCGGGTCTCGCTGGACCGGGTGCTCGGTCCGATCGGGGTGCGGCGGATCGCCGCGACCGTCACCGGCATCGACACCGGCGCCCGCACGGTGACCGCGGTCGACCGAAGCGGCCGGAACACGGAACTGAGCTACGACCGTCTGGTGCTGGCCGCGGGCAGCCAGCTCGTACGCCCGTCGATCCCGGGCTCCGAGTTGATCTTCGACGTGGACACCCTGGGCGCCGCCACGTCCCTCGACCATCACATCCGTCGCCTGCCCGAGCGCCCGGCTGCGCCCGGACGCTTCACCGCGGTCGTCATCGGAGCAGGCTTCACCGGCCTGGAGATAGCCACGGAACTTGTCGCCCGACTGCGGGAAGCGGCCGGCGACGCGGACGACGTACGCGTCGTCCTGGTGGAGCGCGCCGACGCTGTGGGTCCCGAGCTGGGCGAAGGTCCGCGCCCGGAGATCAGCTCCGCCCTGAGTGATCTCGGAGTCGACCTTCGCCTGGGCAAGACGGTCGAGCGGGTCACCGAAAGCGAGGTCGAGCTCTCCGACGGTGAGCGTCTTCCGGCCTCCACCGTGATCTGGACAGCCGGCATGGCCGCCAGCCCGCTCACCCGGCACATCCCCGGCGAGCGCGACCGGCTCGGCCGACTGCACGTGGACGAGTACCTCCGCGTCCAGGGGGCACCCGAAGTGTTCGCCACAGGTGACACCGCAGCGGCCGCCGCCGACGCGGACCACAAGGTGATGCAGAGCTGCCAGCACGCCACCCCCCTCGGCAAGTTCGCCGGCCACAACGTCGCCGCCGACATCCTGGGACTGGACCTGGCAGTCTTCACCCCGGCCGAGTACGTCACCTGCCTGGACCTCGGACCCGCCGGCGCGGTCGTCACGACAGGCTGGGAACGAACCGTCCAGAAGACCGGAGACAAGGGCAAGGAACTCAAGCGCCAGATCAACGCCGAATGGATCTACCCCCCGGTCGACGACGCCGATGCCATCCTCGAACTCGCCGACCACCAGGCAACCTTCTCCAACGAGATGTTCTACGGCTGACCGGCACCCCGACCGAAACGACGCCGCCCCGCTCGACGAAGCCGAAAACAGCACACCTGCACGGCTGCACATCGACAACTCGATGCGGCCCGCCGAGGCCTCCTGCACGGGCAGAGCAAGCGCGCCTCCTGCTTCCATCCAGTCGGGACGCGTAGTTCCGCCCGTCTGAGGTCGTAGGGCTCAGCGAGAAGCTGAAGCTCCACGTCATCGAAGGGGCCGCGGATCGCTGATGGATCCGTAGCGGGCGTGGCGAGCCTCTGGTTCCCCGCCTGCGTCACGCGAGCGAGCGTTTCCCGGACCGCCTGGGATGTCTGCAGGGACAGGCCGGCTCGACGGCCTGTTCGCGGCCGGGGGTGGCGACGGCTTGGTCGAGGATCCGGTCCAGGATGCCGCTCTTGCGGCCGGTGCCTCACCGAAGACGGTCTTCGGCGAGGCACCGGCCGCCGACGCCATGTCCGTCACGGTCACCAGCCCGGCCGTCAGCAGCCGGCTTCGCGCCATGACTCGGCCGTCCGACGGGGAACAGCACGCTCAGTCACGGTGCCGGCCCATACGAGCGGCGGCCGACCACCTTGCAGTCGCACTGCCCGTGCCGACCGACCAAGCTCCCGTAACTCCTCCGACTCAACGCCTCACGCACATCGTTCGAGAACAAGGAAGCCCCCTGATGAACAGCTCCGCCCGCTTCCCGCACGCCCGCCACTACATCGACGGACACTGGGTCGACTCCGCCCAGCGCACCGAATCCCTGAACCCCGCCACCGGACAGGTCCTCGGGACGTTCGCCGACGGCGGCGCCGAGGAGGCGAAGGCCGCCATCGCCGCCGCCCGGCGCGCCTTCGACACCACCGACTGGTCCCGGGACCGCAACGCGCGGGCCAAAGCCCTGTTCGAGATGGCGGACCGTCTCGAAGCTCGCCGAGATGAGTTCATCACCCTGCTCGCCCGTGAGAACGGCAAGATCCTTGGTGAGGCGGCCTTCGAGATCGACCTCACGGTCCCGAAGCTGCGCTACTACGCCGCCCTCGCGCTGGCCGACCACGGTCGCGCGGCCGAGGTGCGGCCCGGCATGTACTCGATGACCCTGCACGAGGCGGCTGGAGTCGCCGGTGTCATCGCGCCCTGGAACTCCCCTGTCGTCCTGGCCGTGCGCTCTTTCGCCCCGGCGCTCGCCGCAGGCTGTACTGTCGCCATGAAGCTCCCAGGCCAGACCGGCCTGATCAACGGCCTGATCGCCGAACTCGTCGAGCAGACCACCAGCCTTCCGCCCGGGGTGATGAACGTCTTCACCGAGTCCGGCAACGACGGCGCCCCGCTGCTGGTCTCCTCCCCGGACGTCGACGTGCTCAGCTACACGGGCTCCACGATGGTCGGCCGGAAGATCATGGAGTCGGCCGCGGCCACTCTCAAGCCACTCTCCCTGGAGCTCGGGGGGAAGAATCCGATGCTCGTCTTCGACGACGCGGACCTGGACGTCGCCGTTCCCGTCCTCGTCAAGGCCATCACCACCTTCACCGGCCAGTTCTGCATGGCGGGCAGCCGCATCCTGGCGCAGCGCGGCATCGCGGATGAGCTCCGCCGACGGCTCGTGCCCGCCCTGGAGGCGGTCAAGGTCGGACCGGGAGACGACCCTTCCAGCGAGATGGGTGCGATGATCGATGAGCCCAACGCGGGCCGCGTCGAGCGCATGGTCGCGGACGCCGCCGACTACGCCGACGTCATCGTCCGCGGCGAACGCAGCGGCGCCTTCCTTAGCCCCTCCCTGGTCGAGGTCACCGACCTGAGCGCGCCGATCGTGCAGCAGGAGGCGTTCGGACCCGTCGCCACCTTCGAGGTCTTCGACACCGAGGAGCAGGCCGTCGAACGCGCCAACGCCACCGACTACGGCCTCGCCGCGTCGATCTGGACCCGGGACGTGGACCGCCCGCTGCGGGTAGGCCGCGACATCAAGGCCGGCACCGTGTGGACCAACACCTGGGGCGTGGTCCACGACCAGTTCGAGGAGGGCGGCTTCAAGCAGTCCGGCATAGGCCGCCTGAACGGCCTGCGCGGCCTTGAGGAGTTCCAGGAGACCAAGCACTTCGTCCACCCGACCCCGCGCTTCTGATCCAGCGCAGGAGCAGACTCCCTGACCGACGACCCGCCGGCCGCGCGGTCGGTCCGCGTGGCCGACCGACCGCGCGGACCGTTCGGACGCCATCGTGCTCACCGCGTGGGCCGTCGAGCCCGTTGATCCCTGGGCAACCGCGTGCTGGTCTTCGCCCAGGGCTGTGGCGGTACCGGCGAGCGGCGCCATTCCACTGGCGGTGAGCTGGTCGAGCCAGTCCTATGACTGCGCGGACATCCCGGTGTTGAGATCGCTTGCCGCTCCACATCGACGTCAACCCGACCGACAGGGAGCAGGACGAAGAGGTCCGTCGCCTGCTGGGCCTGGGTGCTCGGCACGCCGACGTCGGCCAAGGCGACGAGAGCTGGGTCGTGCTCACCGATCCGGAGGGGAACGAGTTCTGCGTCCTTGCGGCCCGCCGTCCCTGATCGGAGACTTCTCGATTCATGGCACCGCAACCCTGATTTGGGGGGCCGCGCGGAAGGTGGTTGGCTGGGGGATCACCCGAAGAACCGAGTGCTGGAGGATGAGGCATGGCGCAGGTCGAGGCCACGACGGAGCGGATCATCGCGGCGGACGCGGAGACCGTGTTCGACACGCTGGCCGACTACAAGGACAGCCGCGCGAAGCTCCTGCCCGGGCACTTCAGCGAGTACGAGGTGCGCGAGGGCGGCGACGGCGAGGGCACCCTCGTCCACTGGAAGCTCCAGGCCACCAGCAAGCGCGTCCGCGACTGCCTGCTCGAGGTGACCGAGCCGACCGACGGGCAGCTCGTCGAGAAGGACCGCAACTCCTCCATGGTCACCACATGGACGGTCACGCCGGCCCCGGCCGCCGAGGGCCGCGCCGCCTCCTCGCGGGTCGTGGTCACCGCCGTCTGGAACGGCGCCGGCGGCATCGGCGGCTTCTTCGAGCGGACCTTCGCCCCCAAGGGCCTCGCGCGGATCTACGACGAGCTCCTCGCCAAGCTCGCCGCCGAGGTGGAGAAGTAGTCCCCGGCCCTCCTTCCGGGTTGCTGTAAAGGTCACCGTTTCGAGTGGTTTTCCCCGCGGCTCCGCCGTGCGCCGGGCGCGCCGGACGTCGCGGGAAAGCCCCTGATGAGCGCCCGTAGCGCGCCCGTTGCGACCCCGGCGCGCCTGCCGTCCGTACCTCTGATCCCGGTAACCTCCCGCTTGCTCCGTCTTGGCGCGTAATGCGAAGAATGACGCCGCGCAGCCGCGACGAGGGGAGCAGTACGTGGGCGGAATCACGCTGGTGAAGGACGGGCAGGCCGACGGGGCGGCGGCCGGACCCCGGGACCCCGCCCCCGCCGAAACGGACGCCGCGGGCAACCTCCCACCGACCGGCACCCGGGCCGATGCGGCACCGGCCCTCAGCCCCCGCCGCGTACGCCTCGTCTTCTTCGGCCTCATGCTCGCGCTGCTGCTCGCGGCGCTCGAGCAGATGATCGTCGCCACCGCCCTGCCGAAGATCGTCGGCGAACTCCAGGGCCTGGACCGGATGCCCTGGGCGATCACCGCCTATCTCCTCACCGCCACCATCGGCCTTCCGATCTACGGAAAGCTCGGCGACCTCTACGGCCGCAAGGGCGTCTTCCAGTTCGCCATCGTCGTCTTCGTCATCGGCTCGGCCCTCGCAGGCTGGTCGCGCAGCATGAACGAGCTCATCGCCTTCCGCGCCGTCCAGGGCATCGGCGCGGGCGGCCTGATGATCGGCGTACAGGCGATCATCGCCGACATCGTCCCGGCCAGGGAGCGCGGCCGCTTCATGGGGCTGATCGGCGCCGCCTTCGGACTCGCGTCGGTCGCGGGCCCGCTGCTCGGCGGCTTCTTCACGGACCATGTCTCGTGGCGCTGGTGCTTCTACTTCAACGTGCCGTTCGGCCTCGTCACGCTCGCCGTCGTCGCCGTCGTCCTCAAACTGCCGAAGCCGGTGGCGCGGGCGCGCTTCGACGTCCTCGGCGCGTTCTTCCTCACCGCCGCCTCCACCTGCCTGGTGCTGCTGACCAGTTGGGGCGGCACCGAGTACGCCTGGGACTCACGCGTCATCATCGGACTCGCCGGGGGAGCCGTCGGCACGACCCTGCTCTTCCTGGTCGTCGAGCACTACGCGCCCGAACCGGTCATCCCCCTGCGGCTGTTCCGCGACTCGGTCTTCAACGTCACGAGCCTGGTCGGGGCCGTCGTCGGGGTCGCCCTCTTCGGCGCCGCCAGCTATCTGCCCACCTTCCTGCAGATGGTCGACGGCGCCAGCGCCACCGAGTCGGGGCTGCTGATGCTCCCGATGATGGGCGGCATCGTCGTCGCCTCGATCGTCTCCGGACAGCTCATCAGCCGCACCGGCCACTACAAGGTCTACCCGGTGGCGGGCTCCGCCGTCTCCGCCGTGGGCATGTGGCTGCTGTCGCGGCTGGAGACCGACACGACCCGGCTCGAGTACTCGGTCTGGCAGGCCATCCTCGGCCTCGGCATCGGCCTTGTGATGCCCGTCCTCATCCTGGCCGTGCAGAACGCCGTGCCGCCCGCCGATCTCGGCACCGCCACCAGCGCCAACAACTACTTCCGGCAGATCGGCGGCAGCGTCGGCGCCGCTGTCTTCGGCACCCTCTTCGCCGACCGGCTCACCGACTCCCTCGCCGACCGGCTCCCGGCCGGCGCCGGACTGCCCGCCGCCGAATCCATCACCCCACAGCTCGTCCACGCCATGCCGCCCGCGCTGCGCGACGGCTACATCCAGGCGTACGCGGACGCCATGCCGCGGATCTTCCTCTACCTCGTGCCGGTACTCGTCCTCGGCCTCGTCCTCGCCTTCTTCCTCAAGGAGAAACCGCTGGTGTCCCACAACGCCCCCACCGCCGCCGAGCCCACGTCCGTGCCGCACGCCCGGACCGAGCACCGGATCCCCGCCCCCGCCCCGGCCTACGTCGCCGGCGTGCCCGTGTGCGGCACCGTCCAGCACCACGACAGCACCACCGTCCCGCGCGCCGCCCTCACCCTCATCGATGTGCAGGGGCAGCAGGTCGGCCGCGGTGCGAGCGGCGAGGACGGACGTTATGCGCTCAGCGTCCCCGGCCCCGGCTCGTACGTGCTCATCGCCGCGGCCGGCGGCCACCAGCCGCAGGCCGTCTCGGTCACCGTCGGCGAACGGCCCGTCGACCTCGATGTCGTCCTCGGCGGCGCCGGGCGGCTCGCCGGCACCGTCGTCACCGCGGACGGCAGCCCGGTGCGCGACGCCGCGGTGACCCTGACCGACGTACGCGGCGAAGTCGTCGCCGGCACGCGCAGCGGACGCGAGGGCGGCTATGTGATCTCCGAGCTGGTGGCGGGGGAGTACACGCTCGCCGCAAGCGCCCCGGCCTTCCGGCCCGCCGCGCTCCCCGTGAGCGTCCAGGCGTCGCGCGAGACCCGCCAGGACATCGAACTCGCGGGCGGCGCCGTGCTGCGCGGCACCGTGCGGGCCGGCGGCGGACGGCCCGTCGAGGACGCGCGCGTGACGCTGCTCGACGCGGCCGGCAACGTCGTCGACACCCTCACCACCGGGCCCGACGGCACCTTCCGCTTCGTCGACCTGTCGTCGGGCGAGTACACGGTGATCGCGGCGGGCTATCCACCGGTGGCCACCGTGCTGCAGGTCGCAGGCGGCGGACGCACGGAGCGCGATCTCCAGCTGGGCCACGAGGACTGACCTCGCGTCAGCGGAGCACCGGGACTGCGCGGCTCCGTGCGCGGGCGCACGACCGATTCCATCGATGCCCGGCGCACCGCGGCCGAAGGGGCCTACCGTGGTGCAGGTAGCCGCACAGCCCGGGCGGCAGGGGAAGGAGCGTCCGACCCATGGACAGTGGCGTGCCGTCGCGTTTGCCACGGCAGTACGCCGCGGACGGACGGATTCCGCTCGCCGTGGTCGTCGTCGACAACGGTGGACTGGTGTCCCACTGGTCGACCGGTGCGCGGCGGCTGTTCGGCCACGCCAAGGAGGCCGCGGTCGGCCGCCCCGCCGTCGAGCTGCTCCCCGTCTCCGGCGCACTGGCCGAGCAGGAGGGCCCCTACGAGGCGTACGAGAGCTACGGCGGCCTCGGCCCCGGGCTCGACGCCTCGCTGAACGGGCTGACGTCCTACCCCGCGGCCGGCCGCGCCCGGCTCTCGGGCGGCGGCGAGGGCGACCGGGTCGACGTGGTGTGGTGGGCTTATCCCCTGGTGGGCCCCGGGCGGGAGCGGCTGCTGGTGCTCGCCGCGGACGCCACGCAGTTCGGGATCGGCGGGATGGGCGGCGAGGGTGACAGGGAGGACGGGGACGGCGGGGAGGACGGGCCGGGCGCGGAGCGCGTCGCCCCCGGTTTCGCGCTGCACACCGAGTTCCCCGGCGCCGACGAACTGGCACGCCGGTTCCCCGAGATCCTGCCCAGCATGAGCGTCCAGGAGTCCACGCGGATCGTCGGTCAGGTCCTCGAGCTGGGCTATCCCGTCCTCGAGTTCAGCCACCACGACCGGGTGCCGGTCACCCCCGACTGGGGTGTGCCGAAGCGCGCCGAGCGCAGGGAGCGCCGGCAGGCCGCGCGCCAGGCGGTGGCGGCGGGCCGTGCCGTGGACGTGGACGCGGCCGATCTCGGGGAGGACCTCGAACACGCCGCGGTGCGCGAGCGGCTCGAGTTCCTCAACGAGGTGAGCGGACGCATCGGTTCCTCGCTCGATCTCGCCCGGACGATCCAGGAGGTCAGCGCGGCCGTCGTGCCGCGGTTCACGGACGTCGCCGGCACCTATCTGCGCGAGCAGGTCATCGCGGGCGAGGGCTTCCCGGACGGACCGCCGGACGCCACCACCATGTGGCACCGCGTCGCCGTCGAGCACGTCGACGAGCCCGGCCGCTGGGACGACGTCGTACCGGTCGGCGAGTCCATGCCGTTTCCCGAACACACGCCGTTCTTCCGGTGCATGACCACCGGCGAACCGGTACTGGTGCCGCGCATCAGCGAACAGATGGGCACGGCCATCGCCTCCCAGTTCGAGAAGCGCGACATCCGGCCGCTGATCAACGGCCGGTCCATGCTGGTCGTGCCGCTCAAGGCGCGCCATGTCGTGCTGGGCTTCATGGTTCTGCTGCGCCATCGGGAGCGCGCCGTGTTCAACGACATGGACCGGGTGACGGGCGCCGAACTCGCGGCCCGTGCGGGGCTGGTCCTCGACAACGCGCGGATGTACACGTACCAGGAGAACGTCGCCGAGACCCTGCAGGACTCGATGCTGCCGCAGATCAGCCCGCGCATGGCGGGCTGTGACACGGCGACCCGCTATCTGCCCGGCACCCTTCTCGGGAGGGTCGGCGGCGACTGGTTCGACTCCATCAAACTGCCCGGCTCGCGCACCGCCCTGGTCGTCGGCGACGTGATGGGCCACGGCCTCAACTCGGCGGCGATGATGGGCCAGCTGCGGACGGCCGTGCAGACCATGGCCGCGCTCGACCTGCCGCCGGGCCGGCTCCTGCGCAACCTCGACGACCTGGCACAGCGGCTCGGCGAGCACTACCTGGCGACCTGTCTGTACGCCGTGTACGACCCGATCGCCGGCGAGCTGCAGCTGGCGAACGCGGGCCATGTCCCACCGGTCGTCGTGCGCGCGGCGGACGGGCGCAGCGAGCTGCTCGACCTGCCGACCGGGGCGCCCATCGGCGTCGGCGGGGTGCCCTTCGAGACCGTCCGGGTCGCCGTCGAGCCCGGCGACCGGCTCATCATGTGCACGGACGGACTGGTCGAGGTGCGCGGCGAGGACATCGGGGTCGGACTCGCGACCCTCTGCGAGTCGGCCGCGCACCCCGCCGCCTCCATGGACGACGCCTGCGACACCATCATCCGGGCCCTCAACACCCGCGGCGGGCGCAAGGACGACGTCGCCCTCCTCATGGCCCGGCTGAACGGCATAGCGTCCGAGGACGTCGCCCGCTGGCAGCTCGCGGCGGAGCCGCAGGAGGTGCGCCGCGCCCGTCGGCTCGTACGGGAGCAGCTGACGGTCTGGGGACTGGACGAGCAGGCCCACACCCTGGAGCTGCTGGTGAGCGAGCTCGTCACCAATGCCGTACGGCACGGTGCGGACGGGGCGAGCGCCGCGGGCGGTGCGGGCGGCGGTGGGATCGAGCTGCGGCTCGTGCGGACGGACGCCCTGCTGTGCGAGGTCACGGACGACGGACACATGCTGCCCACCCTGCTCAGCGCCGGTCCCGGCGACGAGTCGGGGCGCGGGCTGCGAGTGGTCAGCGGACTGGCGCGGGAGTGGGGCACGAGCCGGTCGGCCGGTGGCAAGTCGGTGTGGTGCGAACTGTCGGTGCCGCGCAATCGGTCGAACGCCAGGTGAAGGAATGAGCGGGCATCTTGCCGCCGTAACCCCCGGGCGATAGACCGCTCATGGCGTGGCATCACATACCGGTGCCACGCGGTCCTTTTCGCCGTGGGGAGCTGGTCATGAGCGTGACGAGTCGGTACAAGGACGCCTGGGAGGGCTTCTGGGGGGAGGCGCCGGACGAGCCGGGCGCGGTCTTCTGGGACGCGGAGCCGGCCGTCACCGCGGGCGTCCATCTCACCCTCTTCACGCCGCATCTGGCAGCGCCCGAACTGCCGCTGCTGGACCTCGGCTGCGGCAACGGCACCCAGACGCGCTACCTCGCGGAGCGTTTCCCGCAGGTGCTCGGCGTGGACCTCGCGCAGGCCGCGGTCGGCCACGCCCAGCAGCAGAACAAGGACGGCGAGGCGCGGTTCCGCGCGATCGACGCGGTGGACGCCACGGCCGTGGAGCAGCTGCACGCCGAGCTCGGCGACACCAATGTGTACATGCGGGGCGTGCTGCACCAGTGCGAGCCCCAGGACCGAGGAGCTCTGGCCCGGTCGATCGCCACCCTCGTGGGAAACGGCGGCCGGGCCTTCGTGGTCGAGCTCACCGAGGCGGCCGGGCGCATCCTCATGGGCCTCGCCCAGGGCCCGTCCGGCCCCCCGGCGAAGCTCCAGCCGGTCTTCCGCCACGGCATCGCGCCGGGCGCGGTCGCCGACGCCGAGGTGCCCGAGTACTTCCGCTCGGCCGGGCTGGAGGTGCTGGCCACCGGCGAACTGCCACTCGCCACCACCGAGTACGCGGACGACGGCTCACGCCTCGAACTGCCGTCGACATGGCTGGTCGTGGGCCGGAGCGTGTGAGGGTGAGACGCTCGGTGCACGCGGACGACCGTGCGCGTGCACCGAGCGGCCGGTTGGCCGGCGCGCCCGGGTGCAGGGGCGCTGCTCGTCGACGAGATCCCCGACCCGTACGTCGATCCGGGGCCGGCGCCGCCCATGACGTGTGCGGCCCGGTTGTCCGTACGTACCGGACACGGCCGCCGGCGCGATCTGTGGCCAGGGCGGGCGCAGTGCGGCGCGGTGGGCCGTGACGGCGTAGGAGGGCACCGCGGCGGAACCACCGGTGGGGAACCGCGCCAGGATCGACCGGCGGCACCCGTTCCCGGACCCGCCGGACGAGCCCGTCGCCGGGTGCCCCGCCCGCGCCGTCAGCCCACGCGCCGGGCCAGCACCTGTCCCGGCCAGGCCTCGGACAGGAAACGATCGGTGGGGGTGAAGCCGTTGCGCTCGTAGTACGCGACCAGTTCGCCCGCGCCGCCCGCCCAGCAGTCGACCCGCAGCAGCTCCACGCCGGCCCGCCGGGTCTCCTCGACGGCGTGGGCCAGCAGCGCCGCCCCGATACCCAGACCCGCGTACCGTCGGTCGGAGACCAGCAGCCGGACGTACCGCTCGGGTTCCGCCGCCCGCGCGATCGGCATCTGCGGGCTGGGCCCGGAGTCCAACACCAAGGCTCCGACGGGTTTTCCGTCCAACTCCGCGATGTACGGGGCGTTCTCGGCCGTGTACCGCTCGACCCGCGCCACCCCGCCGGGCCTCTGCGAATACGGTGTCGTGCCCCACTGCTCGGTGTTGCCGCGCTCGTTCATCCAGACCACCGCGGAGTCGAGCATGTCCAGGACGGCCGGTGCGTCGGCCAGGCTGCCTGGTCTGATCCGTATGCCGTGTGCGCTGTCGTTCACGGCAGAAGCTTAGGCACCGTCGGGCGGATCAGGGCGAGGTCACGATCTGATCGCAGCCCTCGTGGCGGTGCGAGACGAATGACACGGCTTCCTCCCCGACCAGGTACTGGGCCCTTCCGGCACAATCGGTCCCTCACCATGGACCTGGCCGCCGAACTCGACGACGACCTGGCCGTCAGCGCACCACTGCCAGGCGCCCATGGCCGACACGTCCTGTGACCAACCACGGAAGTTGGGCCAGGACCACGATTCATGGACTGTGACCGTCCGTTGCCGTCGGCGGATTCCGCCGACTGCGGCGCTCAGGTCGGGTCAGGGTTCGGGCCGGGTAGCTTTCAGCGACGTCCCGGACGGGGGGCAAGTGGCAGTGCTGACAGCATCGGCGTCATGACATCCCGACGCCTCTCCCGACGTTTCCCCGGTGTGTGGCTCAGCGCGGCTGGTGCGATCCTGGCCGTGACAGGAAGTGCAGGCGCCCATGCGGCAGCGGGGGCCACCAGATCCGCCGACGCGGCCGACATCGCTCCTCTCTCGCCTGGTGATGCTGATACTTCGCAAGCCGCGATCTTCGTTTCTATGTGCTGAGGAAGACGGGTGCATGTAGAAGGTGCGGAAGCCCTCGCCCTCACCGGAGCGCCGGCCCTCCGACTCCGCACCCGTCCGGCCGGCAGGCGCCCCCCACCCGTACCAGGCACCCCGCCGCGCGTGCGGGATCGCGATCGACGGCCGACGTCGCGACCCGTGCGTACATGCGTGAACCTGCGGTAGGAATGGTCCATGGTGAAGATCCTCATCAGTGCCGACATGGAGGGCGCCACGGGCGTCACCTGGCCCGCCGACGTGCTGCCCGGTACGCCCCAGTGGGAGCGGTGCCGGGCGATGTTCACCTCGGACGTGAACGCGGCGGTGCTCGGCTTCTTCGACGGTGGCGCCGATGAGGTGGTCGTCAACGAAGCGCACTGGACCATGCGCAATCTGCTCCTGGAGCGGCTGGACGACCGAGCCGAGATGCTGACGGGACGGCACAAGGCGCTGTCCATGGTGGAGGGCGTGCAGCACGGCGACGTGGACGGCATCGCCTTCGTCGGCTACCACACGGGCGCGGGTACGGAGGGCGTGCTCGCGCACACGTACCTCGCGAACTCCATCACCGGCGTGTGGCTCAACGGCGAGCGGGCGAGCGAGGGCCTGCTCAACGCCCATGTGGTCGCCGAGTACGGAGTGCCGGTCATCCTGGTCACCGGAGACGACCTGACCTGCGAGGACGCCCTCGGCTACGCGCCGGGGGCCCGTAAGGTCGCGGTCAAGGACCATGTGTCGCGGTACGCGGCGGTGTGCCGCACCCCGGCCCGTACCGCCGCCGAGATCCGTGCCGCCGCCAAGGAGGCCACCGCGCTCGCCGTCCGCCATGAACCGGTGCGGGGCGGACCGTTCACCGTGGAGCTGGAGTTCGACGCCGAGCATCTCGCCGCGGCCGCGACGGTCGTGCCGGGCGCCGCCCGGAGCGGAGAGCGGCGCATCGCCTTCACCAGCGCGACGATGTACGAGGCGATTCGCACCTTCAAGGCGGTCACGACGATCGTCTCGGCCGCCGTGGAGGAGCAGTATGGCTGACGTGACCCGTACCGAACATCCGGGCGTCGACGAGACCGCCCTCACCGAAGTCGTGACCTTCACCTCCGAGCTGATCCGGCTCGACACCACCAACCGCGGCGGCGGTGACTGCCGGGAACGGCCCGCCGCCGAGTACGTCGCCGAACGGCTCGCCGGAGCCGGCCTGGAGCCGGTCCTCCTCGAGCGCACCCCGGGCCGTACGAACGTGGTGGCCAGGATCGAGGGCACCGACCCCTCGGCGGACGCCCTGCTCGTCCACGGCCATCTCGACGTGGTCCCCGCCGAGCCCGCCGACTGGACCGTCCACCCCTTCTCCGGCGAGGTCCGCGACGGAGTCGTCTGGGGCCGCGGCGCGGTGGACATGAAGAACATGGACGCGATGGTCCTCTCGGTCGTACGGGCCTGGCATCGCGCAGGGATCAGGCCCCGCCGCGACATCGTCATCGCGTACACGGCGGACGAGGAGGCCAGCGCGATCGACGGCGCCGACTTCCTCGCCGGCGGGCACCCGGAGCTGTTCGAGGGCTGCACCGAGGGCATCAGCGAATCCGGGGCCTTCACCTTCCACGCCGGGCCCGGCATGGCGCTGTACCCGATCGGGGCGGGGGAGCGCGGCACCGCCTGGCTGAAGCTCACCGCCCACGGCAGGGCGGGCCACGGCTCCAAGGTCAACCGGGCCAATGCCGTGACCCGGCTCGCCGAGGCGATCGCCAGGATCGGCGCACACGAGTGGCCGGTGCGGCTCACCCCGACCGTGCGGGCCGCGCTGTCCGAGCTGGCCGCGGTGCACGGCATCGCCGCCGACCTCGACGCGCCCGGCTACGACGTGGACGCGCTGATGGACAAGCTCGGCCGGGCCGCCCTGCTCGTCGAGCCCGTCGTGCGCAACAGCACCAACCCGACCATGCTGGAAGCCGGTTACAAGGTCAACGTCATCCCCGGGCACGCGACCGCCTTCATCGACGGGAGGGTGCTTCCCGGCGGCGAGGACGAGTTCCGCGACACCCTCGACCGGCTCACCGGGCCGGACGTCGACTGGGAGTTCCACCACCGCGAGATCGCCCTGGAAGCGCCCGTCGATTCCCCGACCTTCGCCAAACTCCGCGCGGCCGTCGAGCGCTTCGACCCCGACGGTCACGTCGTCCCGTTCTGCATGTCGGGCGGCACCGACGCCAAGCAGTTCGCGCGGCTCGGCATCACCGGCTACGGCTTCTCACCGCTGAAGCTGCCGGAAGGCTTCGACTACGGCGCCATGTTCCACGGCGTCGACGAACGCGTCCCCGTCGACGCGCTGCACTTCGGCGTCCGGGTGCTCGACCACTATCTGCAGTCCGCATAGGGGGGAATGGGCAATGGTACCCACGGGGGCCTACGGGACCTGGCCGTCGCCGATCGACGCCGCGCTCGCCGCCTCGCACGACGGTCGCCCGGAGTACGCGGGCACGGTCGGCGACGAGGTGTGGTGGACCGAGCCGCGCCCCGCCGAGGGCGGCAGACGCGCCCTGATGCGGCGGCGGGCCGACGGCGCCGAGGAGTCGGTGCTGCCCGCCCCGTGGAACGTCCGCAGCCGAGTGATCGAGTACGGCGGCCGGCCCTGGGCCGGGGCGCCGCGGGCCGAGGCCGGCCCGCTCGTCGTCTTCGTCCACCACAGCGACCAGCGGCTGTACGCGTACGAGCCGGACAAGGGCGGCGCGTCGCCCCGGCCGCTCACTCCCGTGTCCCCGGTCGGCGGCGGGCTGCGCTGGGTGGATCCGGTCATCCGCCCGGACCACGGTGAAGTCTGGTGCGTGCTGGAGGAGTTCACCGGGCCCGCACCCACCGATGTGCGCCGGGTGATCGCGGCGGTGCCGCTGGACGGTTCGGCGACCGATGACCGCGGCGCCGTACGGGAGCTGACCGACGACCGGCACCGTTTCGTCACCGGGCCCCGGCTGTCCCCCGACGGGATGCACGCCGCATGGATCGCCTGGGACCATCCGCGCATGCCGTGGGACGGCACGACGGTGATGCTCGGCGAGGTGTCGGAGGACGGCCCCTTCCGCGCGGTGCGGGAGGTCGCCGGAGGCGCCGACGAGTCGGTGCCGCAGGTCGACTGGGCTCCGGACGGCTCGCTGCTGTACGTCTCCGACCGGAGCAACTGGTGGGAGCTGCAGCGCATCCGGCCCGACGGTCTCCACGGCGGCGAGGCTAGGGGCACGGGCCTCTGCGCGGGCCGCGGCGAGGAGTTCGGCGGGCCGCTGTGGAAGATCGGCCTCACCTGGTTCCAGCCACTGGAGAACGGGCTGATCGCCGTCATCCACGGCAAGGGCGCCACCGCTCTCGGCGTACTCGACCCGGAGACCGGTGAGCTCGTCGACGCCGCGGGCCCGTGGACCGAGTGGGCGTCGACCCTCGCGGTGAACGGCACCCGGGTCATCGGCGTCGCCGCGAGCCCGCGCAGCGGTTACGAGATCGTCGAGCTGGACACCTGCACGGGCCGAGCCCGTGTCATCGGCTCGGCCCACGACGACCCGGTCGACCCCGCCTATTACCCCGAGCCGCAGATCCGTACGTTCACCGGGCCCGACAACCGCGAGATCCACGCCCACGTCTATCCGCCCCACAACCCGGACCGTATCGCTCCCGGCGACGGGCTGCCGCCGTATGTGGTGTGGGCCCACGGCGGGCCCACGGGCCACGCCCCGCTCGTCCTCGATCTGGAGATCGCCTACTTCACCTCGCGCGGCATCGGCGTCGCCGAGGTCAACTACGGCGGCTCGACCGGCTACGGGCGCGAGTACCGCAACCGGCTGCGCGAGCAGTGGGGTGTCGTCGACG
The DNA here is from genome assembly GCF_053594115.1 of Streptomyces sp. NPDC001970. Taxonomy (NCBI): domain Bacteria; kingdom Bacillati; phylum Actinomycetota; class Actinomycetes; order Kitasatosporales; family Streptomycetaceae; genus Streptomyces; species Streptomyces sp. NPDC001970. Next base: position 49,587 of record NZ_JBSFDW010000034.1, read on the forward strand.
TCGAGGACTGCGCCGCGGTCGCCCAGGCCCTCGCCGCCGAAGGCACCGCAGATCCGGAGCGCCTTGCGATCCGCGGCGGCAGCGCCGGCGGCTGGACCGCCGCAGCGTCCCTCACCACCACGGGCGTCTACGCCTGCGGCACGATCATCTACCCCATCCTCGACCTCATGGGCTGGGCCGCCGACGGGACCCATGACTTCGAGTCCCAGTACCTCGAGTCGCTGATCGGGCCGCTCGCCGAGGTCCCCGCCCGCTACCGTGAGCGGTCGCCGATCGAGCACGTCGACCGGATCACCGTCCCGTTCCTGCTGCTCCAGGGCCTGGACGACCCGATCTGCCCACCGGCCCAGAGCGAGCGCTTCCTGCAGCGGACGGCGGGCCGCGGCATCCCCCACGCCTACATCGGTTTCGAGGGGGAGAGCCACGGCTTCCGCCGCGCGGACACCATGGTCCGCGCCCTGGAGGCCGAACTGTCCCTGTACGCCCAGACCTTCGGCATCACCCGTACCGATGTCCCCGCGCTCGAACTGAAGCAGTGAACCGGAGGCCGAGACGATGCTCCCCGTGCCCGTGAGGCCCCTGACCCGGCCCGCGCGACTGCACCCGGGCGCCCGGGTCGCCGTCGTGGCACCCAACGGGCCCGTTCCGGCCGACCGGCTGGAAGCGGGCCTGGACATCCTGCGCGGCTGGGAGCTGGAGCCGGTCGTGATGCCGCATGTCCTCGACGAGCACCCGCGGCTCGGCTATCTCGCGGGCGACGACGCGGCCCGCGCCCGGGATCTCCAGGATGCGTGGTGCGACCCCTCTGTCTCCGCCGTGCTGTGCGCCCGCGGAGGCTACGGCGCCCAGCGCATGGTCGACCTCGTCGACTGGGCGGCGATTCGGGCGGCGGGACCGAAGGTCTTCGTCGGCTACAGCGATGTGACCGCGCTCCACGAGGCCTTCGCCGTACGGACCGGGCTGTCCACGCTGCACGGAACGATGCCCGCGACCGAGGTCTTCCTCAAGGACCCGCGCACCCAGGAGTCGTTGCGCGCCACGCTCTTCGAGCCCGAGTCCGTCCGCACCCTCGGCCTGGAGACGGCCGTGCCCCTGGTGCCGGGCCGGGCCGCGGGGGTGACGCTCGGCGGCTGTGTCAGCCTGCTCGCCGCCGACCTGGGCACCCCGCACGCGCGGCCCTCCGCCCGGGGCGGGCTGCTGCTGATCGAGGACATCGGCGAGGAGCCGTACCGCCTGGACCGCATCCTCACCCAGCTGCTGCGCTCGGGCCGGCTGGACGGGGTCGCCGGCGTGGCCCTCGGCTCCTGGGCGGAGTGCGGCCCGTACGAGGAGGTCAGGGCCGTTCTCCTGGACCGGCTGGGCGGGCTCGGTGTCCCGGTCGTCGAGGAGCTGGGCTTCGGGCACGGGCCGACGTCGCTGACGATGCCGATGGGGGTCCCGGCGGTGCTGGACGCGGACGCCGGGACGGTGACGCTCGACGTACCGGCACTGCGCTGAACCCTGCTTGCGCTGAACCGGGGACGCCGCCGACAAGCTGGTGCTCTTCGCCAAGGTGTACGACGTCGCGCCCGACGGGACGAAGACGCCGGCGCACCGACTGGTGGCGCCGGTGCGCGTGCCGGACGTCACCAGGCCGTTCACGGTGAAGCTCCCGGGCATCGTGCACCGCTACGAGACCGGCCACCGACTGGAGTTCGTGATCGCCGCCGGGGACAGCGCGTACTTCGGCAATCGCGGCATCAAGCCCGTGACGGTCACCGGCGCCCCCGAGGACACCGGAGTCCTGGAACTCCCGGTGGTGCTGGGATCGTTGAGCTGATCCACCCGCTCGGGGCACCATGGGTGCTGACAGCGGCGGGGCGACGGGGGAGCGATGCGGCTACGGGGGCGGGAGGGGCCGGCGCACGTCGAGAACCGGTTCGACGGCGGCTCGGTCGGATGGCTCATCCAGGGAGGCTCCCTCCACATCCATCTCCCGCCGCTGACCGTCCGCTCGCACATGCTGCGACTGGTCGGCACGGTGGCGCTCGGCGCCGTCGCCGCGCTCCTCCTGGTGCAGCCCGACGTGCTCATTCGTGTCATCGGGGCGCTGTCGGCGCTCCTCGCCCTGGCGCAGCTCGTCGCACAGATCAGGGCCGCCGCCTCCCGGGCCGTCGTCGTCGTGCCGGAGAGCCGGCTGACGGCTGCCGTCGCGCTGCTCGCGGGGAGGCTGCGGGAGACGTACGACAGCGAGGAACGGCTGGCGCGTATCCACGATCCGGTGCCGCTGCGGGTGCGCTGGGCCGTCGGGAACCGGGATGTCACCGACCCGTGGACCACAGCCCCCGAGCCGGACGGCGGCGATCTGGCCGACCTCGAAGAGCTCTTCACCCGCCTGCCCCGTGGCCGCCTGGTGGTCCTCGGCGCGGCGGGCGCGGGCAAGTCCGTCGTCGCCCTGCGCCTCGCGCGCGTGCTGCTCGACAGCGAGTCGGCCGGGCGGCCGCTGGCCGTGGTGCTGCCCATCGCCGGCTGGGACCCGACCGTGGACGGCCCGTGGCGGTGGGCGGCGGCCAGGATCGCGGGCCTGTACCCCGAGCTGGGGCGGACCGAGCCGGAGCGGCTGGCCGTGGCCGAGGCGCTGCTGAACCAGGGCCGGATCCTGCCCGTCCTCGACGGCTTCGACGAACTGCCCGCCGACTACCGCGGGAGGGCACTGCGGGAGCTCAACGCCGCCCTCGGCGCCGACCGGCGGCTGGTGCTCACCAGCCGCCCCCAGGAGTACGCCGACGCGGTCGAGGCCACCAACGTGCTGAGCGGGGCGACGGTGGTGGAGCTCTGCCCGCTCACGGCCGGTCAGCTGACCGAGTTCCTGCCGCGCACGAGCCGTCATACCGTCACCGACGGCCACACGGTGACGAAGTGGGACCTGGTGCTGGGACGGCTTCGCGACCCGGGCTCGGACGGCGCCGCACGTGCGCTGAGGCAGGCCCTCTCCACCCCGCTCATGGTCGGACTCGCCCGCGCCGCGTACAGCGACACGGACGCCGACCCGAGGGATCTGCTGGACGTTGACCTGTTCCCCGACCGGCAGGCCGTGGAGGACCATCTGCTGGACGCGTTCGTTCCTGCGGTGTACGGGATCCCGCTGGACGACCGGGAGGCGCGGGGACCGTGGAGTGCGGCGCAGGCGGAGCGCTGGCTGGGCTTCCTCGCCCGGCACCTTCAGCGGACCCGCTCTCAGGAACTAGCGTGGTGGCGCCTGGACCTGGCCGCCCCGCGGCTCACGCTGTGCGCGATCCCCCTCGCGTCGGTCGCGCTGGTGGTGGCGGCCCTGGCATGGACGGGCGTGGCGGAGGCGCACCTGCTGTGGCGCGGTTGGCCGGTCTGGCTCCCGCTCAGCGCGTGGGCCGTCATCGGCATCCTCGCCGGCGCCGCGGCCACCAGGCGTGAGTCGATGCCCGCGCCACGGCAGCTTGCCTTCCCCCGGGGCTGGCGGATATGGGATCCGCTGCGCACGTTGAGCGCCCCCGCGGACACGGTCTCCGCGGCGAGCCCGTGGGAGGTGCTCAGGCTCGACAGACGGGCCTCTCTCGTCGCTTCGGTGGCCGTGCCGAAGCGTGCCGAGGGTGAGCTCTCGCTCGCCGAGTACGCGGTCCTCGCCGGGGGGCTGGTGGTCATCGGAGGCCTGATGCCGGACCGGTGGAACGACATGACCCCGCTGCGATGGGCACTCGCCATCACCGCCTGGGTGGCGGCGGCTGCGCTCTGCCGAGTGGCGCGCTCGGCCTGGGGCCGCTACGTGGTGACCCGGACATGGCTGGCGGCGACCGGCCGGCTGGGCTGGCGGCTCAGGGACTTTCTGGAGGACGCCCACCGACGCGGTGTGCTGAGGCAGAGCGGAGGCGTCTACCTCTTCAGGCATGCCGAGGTGCTCGACCGGATGGCGGGCGAGCGCGTACCGGCGGCCGACCGGCCTCGGCCGGTGGCTGTCCGGGCGCGCCGGTACGCCCTCGTGGGGCTCCACGGGATGGCCGTGGGCGCGCTGGTACTGGTGGGTGTCGGCTCGATGGGCCTGCTTGCCGGAGATCCCGGCCCGTACCGGGCACCCAAGACTCATCCGTGCTCGCTGCTCACGGTCGAGGAGCTCGAACCGGTCGTGTCCGGTGCCGTCTCCGTCCCGGTCGTGTCCGGTGCCTTCTCCGCCGAGCAGGAGGACGGCTCCTGCCAGTGGAAGGCGATGGGGCCGGGCCCGAAGGCGACTTTGCTGCTGTGGGTTTCGGCGGCCGGGCCGGACGGCAGGTCGAGCGCGGTGCGGGCTGCCGACAACTGGGTCCTCACAGGCGGATCCCCCGAGCCCGAGCTCACAGCCGTGGGCGACCGGGCCGGGGGCCACGTCAGCGACGGATCCTTCACCCAGGCGACGGTCCGGGCCCGCTCGGCGAACGCCATCGTGGCGGTGGTCTACGACGAGGAGGGCGCCGACAGGGCGAGAGTGCTGACCGCCGCCGGCGCCATCGCCGAGCAGGTGCTTTACAACGCGCATCTCGGCCCGGAGCCCGACCGGCCGCTCGCCGCGCTGCCCCGGCCGCGGCCGCCCGCCGGCTCGCGTTTCGCTCGCTACCGGGATGTCCAGCAGCGCCCGCTGGTCGGCCCGGTGTGGCAGGTCTCGGAGCACTCCGAGTTCCACGATTTCCCGCCCTATCCGTTCGTCTTCCGCGGACCCCGGATGCCGTGCGTGCAGTCCGGCGGATTCCTGGCCTGGACCTGCAGCGACAAGGTGGACGGGCTGCCCAGGCCGGTGTACGGATGGATGGGTATCGACGTCGCCGAGTGCGGCGGGACGGCTTGCACGGAAGCGCAGGAGGAGCGGTTCGCCGCCCGCTTCGAGTGGTTCGGCGTGAAGCAGGACGACGACTGGAAGCACCCGGATCACGCTACGACGTACACCGAGCTGACAGCGGACAGCAATCCGGACGAGGACTGGCCGCTGGTCCGGAGGCTCTACAATCTGCAGATGCTGCGGACGTTCGCCGCAGGTGGCAAGCACTACCTGCTGGCCTTCCGGATGGAGATCGAGCCGGAGTACGCGGACGTGGCCCGCAAGACACTGAACGACATCGTCGCCCAGACGTCCCCCGCCACGCTCCCGCGCCCGTGACCGGTCCCGCAGACGCGTGCCCGCGGTACGCGGTGCCCGCCTACAGCGCCGCGTAACCCGGCCGTACCACCTCGTCGAGGATGCGGCGGCGCTCCGGCAGCGGCAGGAACGCGGACTCGACGGCCGCGGCCGTGAACTGCTCGAAGACCTCGGGGCCGTAACCGAAGGCGTCCACCATGTGCTGGAACTCGCGGCTCATGGTGGTACCCGAGACCAGGCGGTTGTCGGTGTTGAGGGTGATCCGGAAGCCGAGGCGCCGCAGCAGGTCGATCGGATGCGTGGCGTAGTCCTTCGCGGCGCCCGTCTGGAGGTTGGACGTCGGGCAGACCTCGAGCGCGATGCGGTTGTCGCGCACGTACGCGGCGAGGTGGCCGAGCGTCGCCGTGCCGTCGTCGTGGACCTGGATGTCGTCGGTGATGCGGACCCCGTGCCCGATCCGCTCGGCGCCGCAGACCTGGACCGCCTCGTGGACGGACTCGGCGCCGACGGCCTCGCCCGCGTGGATCGTGAAGTGGCAGTTGTGCCGCTTCAGGTGCTGGAAGGCGGGGAGGTGGTTCGCCGGCGGGTTGCCGATCTCGCCGCCCGCGATGTCGAAGCCCGCCACGCCGCGGTCCCGGTGGGCGACCGTGAGCTCGGCTATCTCCAGGGAGCGCTGCGTGTGCCGCATGCCCGTCAGCAGCGCGCGGACCGTGATGCGCCCGTCCGCGCGGCGCTCGCCCTCGCGGAAGCCCTCGTTCACGGCGTCGACGACCTCGTCGAGGCTCAGGCCCTGGTCCTGGTGCTGCTCGGGCGCGTACCGCACCTCGGCGTAGACGACCCCGTCGGCGGCCAGGTCCTCGGCGCACTCGGCGGCGACACGGAAGAGGGCCTCACGGGTCTGCATCACCGCGCAGGTGTGGGCGAAGGTCTCCAGGTACCGCTCCAGCGACCCGGAGTCGGCGGCGTCCCGGAACCAGACGGCGAGCGCCTCCGGCTCCTCGGTGGGGAGACCGCCGTAGCCGCAGTCATGGGCCAGCTCGACGATGGTGCCGGGCCGCAGCCCGCCGTCCAGGTGATCGTGGAGGACGGCCTTGGGAGCGCGGCGGACCCAGTCCGCGACGGGGGAGAAGGCGGGCGCGGAGTTGTCAGACAAGTGCATGCGGCGTGAGTGTACGGCACGGGGTGGCGCGGCGCCGTGACGGGGCCTACGCGGGACCACCCGGGGCCCGTGGCCCCGGCGGGCCGGGAGCCTGGGGCCTGGGACTCCGCCGCGTCGAGGGGGGGCAGGGTCCCAGGCGCCGGGCGTGCCCGGCACCGGCGGGCTGCCCGGGGGCGGCGGGGCTCAGTTCGACTGGAGCACCGGCAGCGCCGGCGCCCCCGTCGGCAGCATGTGCTTGGCCGCCAGGATCGGCACGTCCCCGGCACGCACGACCTGCGTGACCAGTACCGCAGCGGTGTCGGCCGCCCGCTCCAGCTGCGCCCCACGCCGCCGCCCGAGCACGGTCGCGGTCACCCCGGAGTGCGCCGTGAGCGGCACCCCGCGCGAGGCCGCGGCCAGCACGGCCAGCATCGAGGTCCGGTCGGCGCGACCGGCCTCGCGCAGCGCCTGCGCGAACGCCGGATGCGTCCGTTCCAGTACGTCGTCCGACGCCGCCCACTCCTGGCTGAGCGCCGCCGCGGCGTCCCCGTACAGCAGGGACTCCCAGAACCGCAGCTCCGCGCGGGCAGGCGCGAGCAGATGCTGGGTGGTGAAGTCGGTCGGCTCCTCGACGGCCCGCCGCAGCGCCCGCACCCGCAGCGGCGCGCCGGCCGACAACTGCTCCTCCAGCGGCTGGAGGTGTTCGAAGCCGCGCCGGAGCGGGCGGTCGTTCACGGTCCTGCCGACGCCCCGGCGCACGGTGAGCAGCCCGTCCTCCTGGAGCAGCAGCAGCGCCTCGCGCAGGGCGGGCCTGCTGACCCCGAGCTCGGTGGCGAGACGGGGCTCGGACGGCAGGGTGGAACCCGGCGGATAGGTGCCGTCGTGGATGGCGTCCGCGATCCGCTCGTACAGGACGACGACCGGCCGGCGCTGCGGTCCGCTCGCTCGTCCGCTGGCTGGTCCGCTGACTGCCACTGCGTCTCCCCGGCTCACTTGTCAGCTCACTGGCGCGGGCTGGGTATTCGATGTCCTTGTTGCTTCCACCGTAGTTCACGGCCGGGGAGTTTTGAGGGACCGGGCATGCAGTAGCTTGTCTGACAAGGATGCGCGGGCCTGTCGGTGTCTCACCCGTACGGCCCGCTCCGCCGCCCTCATGGGGCCAGGATCCGTCCATCCTGGTCCCATGAGCCCCAAGGACGCCTCGAGAGGCGGCACGACCGGCAGCGGCAAAGACGGGGGCTGGCTCGGGGGAGGCGGTCTCGGTGGCCGGCTCACCGCTGCGAGGATCGCGTTCCTGGTGCTCGCGGCCCTCACGCTGATCTTCATCTTCGAGAACACCCGTCGGGTGAAGGTTCAGGGTCCTGGTCCCCGAGGTCGTCATGCCGCTGTACCTGCCCCTGCCGGCCGCGACGATCCTGGGCCTGCTCTGCGGTGGGTACCTCGTCCGGCGCCGCGACAAGTGACCGCGGAATGGGCCTAGCCTGGCGACATGAAGCCCGACGCCTCCCCCCGCTCCGAACCCCTGAGCCTGCTCGCCGAGGGGCCGCGCGTAGGCATACGGCACTACCGTCCCGGCGACGCCGACGAGTTCACCGCGCTCGCCCGCGCGAGCAGAGACCTGCACCGGCCCTGGCTCTTCCCGCCCGAGACGGGCGAGGCGTACGCCGCCTACGCGCACAAGCTCATCGACGATCCGACCAAGGAGGGCCTCCTGGTCTGCGACCGCGACGACGGCCGGATCGCCGGATTCATCAACATCAACAACATCGTCCGCGGCGGCTTCCTCTGCGGCGCCGTCGGCTACGGCGCCTTTGCGCACGCCGCCGGCCGCGGCCTGATGAGCGAGGGTCTGCGTCTCGTCGTCCAGTACGCCTTCGGCCCGCTCGGCCTGCACCGCCTCGAGGCCAACATCCAGCCCGGCAACGCCGCGTCCATCGCGCTCGTCCGGGGGCTGGGCTTCCGGCTGGAGGGTTTCTCCCCCGACTTCCTCTTCATCGACGGTGCCTGGCGCGACCACGAACGCTGGGCGATCACCTCCGAGATGACCCTCCGGTCGGGCCATCCGACCGATTGAGGATCCGGCGCACGGCGGGTGAGGACGAACCGCATGCGCAGCAGCGCGGGTACGAGCGCCGCACCGACCGCCCTTCTCGCGGACCTCGTGGCCGCGGTCTTTGCCGAAGAGTGACCTGCTGAGCCCCTGGCCGGGGCGGCGCCGAGCGTGTTCCATGGTCATCGCGCGAACGATGCGATCGACGTGCGATCGAAAAGCGAGGTTGCCGTGGCCACCACCGTGCGACGTGCCGTACTGACCCTGCCCGCGGCCCCGTTGGGGCCCGAGAATCCGCTGCCCGCCCTCCGTCCCCTCGACGAGCTCCACGCGCTCGACGAACGCGCCAAGGACGGCCTGCCGCGGGACATGGCCCGCCAGATCGGCTACGAGCCGCTGCACACCGTCCTGCCCACGAGAGTGCGCGACGGCTACGGGCGCGAGCGCTCCGCGACGGACCTCGACACGATCGTCATCGAGAACGACCGGCTGCGGGTCACCGTCCTGCCCGGGCTCGGTGGCCGCATCCACTCCCTGCACCACAAGCCCACGGGCCGCGAACTCGTCTACGCCAACCCGGTGTTCCAGCCCGCCGCCTTCGCGCTCAACGGCGCCTGGTTCTCCGGCGGCATCGAATGGAACATCGGCGCCACCGGCCACACCACCCTCTCCTGCGCACCGCTGCACGCTGCCGTGGTCCCCGCCCCCGACGGCGGCGAGATGGTGCGGCTGTGGGAGTGGGAGCGGCTGCGCGATCTGCCGTTCCAGGTCGACCTCTGGCTGCCCGACGGCTCCGACTTCCTCCACGTCGGCGTCCGGATCCGCAATCCGCACGAGCGGCCCGCGCCCGTCTACTGGTGGTCCAACATCGCCGTGCCCGAGGGCGGGCGGACCCGGGTCGTCGCCCCGGCCGACGAGGCCTGGCACTTCGGTTACGAACGCGCGCTGCGGAAGGTCGCGGTGCCCGGGCACAAGGGCGTCGACCGCACGTACCCGCTGCGCAGCGAGTACCCCGCCGACTACTTCTACGACGTGCCGGGCGACGCGCGCCGGTGGATCGCCTCGCTCGACGCGGACGGCCACGGGCTCGTCCAGACCTCCACCGACCTGCTGCGCGGCCGCAAGCTCTTCCTCTGGGGCTCGGGGCGCGGCGGGCGGCGCTGGCAGGAGTGGCTGACCGAACCCGGCACACCCGGTTACGCCGAAGTCCAGGCCGGGCTCGCCCGTACCCAGCTGGAGCATGTACGGCTCGACGCGGAGGAGGAGCTCAGCTGGCTGGAGGCGTACGGGCCGCTGTCCGCCGATCCCGCGGCGGTGCACGGCGACGACTGGGCCGCGGCCCGTGCCGAGACCGCCGCACGGCTGGAGGGCGCCCTGCCGCGCGCGGACGTCGACGCCGCGTACGAGGCGTGGCAGCGGTGCGCGGACACCGAGCCGGGCGAAATGCTGGCCACCGGTTCGGGGTGGGGCGCGCTCGAAGTGCTGCGCGCCGGGTACAAGTTGCCGGGCACGCCGTTCCCCGAGGCGACCCTCGGTGAGGAGCAGGCGCCCTGGCTGGAGCTTCTGCGGACCGGCGTCCTGCCGGCGCCACGCCGCGTCGTCCCGCCGGGCCCCACCCTGGTCGCCCCGCACTGGCGGGACATGCTGGAGACCGCCCCCGCCGAACCCCTCACCGAATACCACCTCGGTGTCGCCCAGTGGCACGCGGGCGACTTCGCCCAGGCCGTACGGAGCTGGGAGCGCGGCCTCCGACTCGCCCCCTCGCGCTGGCCGTTGCTGCGCTGCCTCGCCGTCGCCGACCGGGAGGGCGGCCACGTCGAACGCGCCGCCGAGCTGTACGCGGAGGCCTTCGACGACCTCTGCGCGGAGCGCCGCGACGAGGGGGAGGCCTGGACCGCGGCGACGGCGGCGCTGGCCCGCGAGACCGTCGAGGCGCTCCTCGCGGCCCGCCGCCCCGCGTCGGCCCGCGCGGTGCTGACCCGGCTGTGGCCGGCCGTCCGCGAGCGCGGACGCTTCCGGTTGCTGGAGGCCCGGCTGCTGCTCGCGGAGGGCGACCCTGGTGGCGCCCGGGCGGTCTTCGAGGAGGGTTTCGAGGTGGCGGATCTGGCCGAGGGTGCGGAGGTCCTGGGTGAGGTGTGGTCGGCGCTCGCGGACGAGCCGCTGCCGGAGAGGTACGACTACCGGATGCGGCCGCCGCGGGCCCTGGGTGACGGCTGACCGGAAGTCGACCGCGCTGCCGAAGAGCGGGGTCAGCTTCGTGACCGCGGACATGACGGTCTGGCGTGCGGCCCAGCCATAGCTAGGCGCGGCAGAGGAGTTCGCCGTGCGGGACCATGAACCACGCGTCGGCCTCGGCGCCCCACGCCCGCCACGCGTCGGCGATCGCCGCCAGCTCCGCGGCGCTCGCATGCCCGCCGTCGACCGCCAGCTTCGCGTACACCGAAGCGGTCGTACGGTCCGCCCAGAGCGCGCTCCACCACGCGCGCTCCGCGGGGGTGGCGAAGCACCACGCCGTGGTGGTCGCCGTGATGTCGGTGAAGCCCGCGCGGCGCGCCCAGGAGTACAGGCGGCGGCCGGCGTCGGGTTCGCCGCCGCCCGCCCGGGCGACGCGGTGGTAGAGCTCCAGCCAGCCGTCCAGGGCGGGCAGTTCCGGGTACCAGGCGAAAGCGCCGTAGTCGCTGTCGCGGACGGCGACGATCCCGCCGGGGCGGCAGACACGCCGCATCTCCCGCAGCGCGCCCACCGGATCGCCCACGTGCTGCAGCACCTGATGGGCGTGCACGACGTCGAAGGAGTCGTCCGGGAAGTCCAGTACGTGGACATCGGCGACCGCGAAGCGGACGTTGTCCAGTCCGTGCTCCCTCACCGCCCCACGGGCGTCGTCGAGGACGGCCGCGGCGGCGTCCACCGCCGTGACCTGGCCCGGCGCCACCAGCGCGGCCAGATCGGCCGTGATCGTGCCGGGCCCGCAGCCGACGTCGAGCAGGGCCATGCCCGGGCGCAGTTGGGGGACGAGATATGCCGCGGAGTTGGCGGCGGTCCGCCAGCGGTGCGAGCGCAGCACCGACTCGTGGTGCCCGTGGGTGTAGACAGCGGTCTCCTGCGGCATGGCCGTACTCCCTCTCCCTCGCGTGAAGCCGTACGGTCACGGTACGCCGTCGGACCGAATGATGAGACCTGTGTATCGCTATGTGGAACGGAAGGGAGTATGTCAGCCCACCACGACCGGCGGCACGACAGTGGTGTGCGCATCGAGCGCCGCGGGCCGGTACACGATGAGCGCCTCCTGTCTCTTGTCGAGGACCAACTCGTCGGCGGCCTCCCCCACTTCACCGTCGTACGCGAACGGTGTGCCCGGCGCCAGACCGTCGATCCGCAGCCGTCGCAGCCGGACCGCCGCATGGAAGGGGGAGCGGCTCAGCGGACCCGCGAGCGCCGCGGCCAGCAGGCGGAGCCCCGGACCGCGGCCACCGTGCACCACCCGCACGTCGAGCAGACCGTCCGCCAGATTCCGCCGCCGGCCGGGCGCGGGGCCGATCCGCTGGTAGAGGCAGTTCCCCGCGAACAGCAGCCACAACGGGCGCCGGGTGTCGCGGAATTCGGCCTCCAGCGGATGGTCCGCGCGCATCGTGCGCAGCGCCGCGAGGACCCCTGCGGGCCACGTGCCGATGCGGGGCGCCCAGTGCTCGCGGATCCGTACGAGCTCCGGATAGACGCCGAGGCTGAAGGTGTTCACGAAGTGCCCTTCGGGCGCGCCCCCGACACCCGGTCTGAACCGGCCCACGTCGACCCGTACGGCATCGCCCGACGCCAGCGCCCGGCAGGTGTCGTGGACCGTCTCCACGCCCAGGTCCTTCGCGAAGTGGTTGAGTGTGCCGCCCGGGAACACCGCGAGCGGCAGACCGTGGCGGGCCGCCACGGCCGCCGCCCGGTTGACCGTGCCGTCCCCGCCCATGACCCCGAGCGCCAGGCAGTCGTCCGCGGCCTTCTCCAGGGCGGCGTCGAGCTCGTCCGGCGCGCACTCCACGATCCGGGCGAGCGGCAGAGCGTCCCGTACGAGCCCGGCGTCCGTCTCCCCGCCTCCTCGCAGGACGGTCCCCGCGCCCGCCGATCGGTTGACGACGACGACCAGGTCCTGGCCGCCGGGCAGCACCGGCGCGTCGGCGTGCGGGCGGCCCGGCGGTGGCAACCGGTCGCGGGTCGGCACCAGCCCGCGCACCGCGAACGCCGCGCCCACGCCGAGTGCCGCGCCCGCCAGCACATCGCTCGGATAGTGCACGCCCGTGTAGACGCGGGAGAACGCGACCGCGAGTGCGGCGGGCGCGACCACCGCGCCCCACGCCTTCGACTCCATCGCCACCCCGGTGGCGAAGGCCGCGGCGGAGGCCGAGTGCCCGGACGGGAAGGACGTGGTGAACGGCTGCCGCTTCAGCTGCCGGATCAGCGGTACGGCATCGAGCACCGGCCGGGCGCGCCGTACCGAGCGTTTGCCCACGGTGTTGATCGTCGCGGAGGCGAGCGCCAGCGACGCGAGGCCGCGCAGCGCCGCCCGGCGGGACCGTGGCCGGTTCCCGAGCACGGCGATGCCGGCCGCCGTGCCGAACCAGAGGAGCCCGTGGTTGGCGGCTCGGCTGAGTCTGGGCAGGAAACGGTCGGCGCCGGGCCAGTGCCGGGTCGCGACCGCGTGGAAGGCGCGCTGGTCCCAGCCTGCCGCCCACAACCGGAGGGAGGGTTTCCGGACGGTGTGCGGGTCGGCTGTGCGGCCGGCCGCGAATGCGGCGGTGTGGGAGGGCGCACGCGTCGGGTCGTCGGCGTGGTGGGCTGAGGCGGACATGGAACGCGGGTACCCCGCGAGCCCGGGGCCCAAGCGGGACCCTGGCCGAAGCGCCCCAAAGGGCCGACTCCGCGGCGCGCGCCGCTGCCGGGCCGCCATGGGGTCCGCGGTGCGGCCCCGGTCTGTGCCGCGGCCCCTGGGCGGTGCTGCGCCGGGCTCTCGGTTTGTGGCCGTGGCCCCCGGTGCCGCGTTGCGGTGAGATCTCGGGTCCTGGCCATGGTTCCCGGGCCGTGCGGCTGGAGCGACCTCGGACCCTCGCCGTGGGCCCTGGGCCGTGCTGCGGTCGGACGTCGGGTTCTGGCCGTGGCCCCTCGCCCCGCCACGGAGCGACCTCGACGCCTCCCCGTGGTTCCCCGTGCCGCGCCGCGGAGTGCGCTCCGGGTTGGCCGTGGCGCCTCGCCCCGCCGCGGAGCGACCTCGGACCCCCGCCGCGGAGCGACCTCGGACCCTCGCCGTGGGCCCTGGGCCGTGCTGCGGTCGGACGTCGGGTTCTGGCCGTGGCCCCTTGCCCCGCCGCGGAGCGACCTCGACGCCTCCCCGTGGTTCCCCGTGCCGCGCCGCGGAGTGCGCTCCGGGTTGGCCGTGGCGCCTCGCCCCGCCGCGGAGCGACCT